>JBDRMV010000105.1:0-3581 GCA_043811795.1 bacterium
GGTCACCTCTATTTTGCAAAGAAATGGGGTCAGCTCTATTTTTGCATAGAAAAAATAACAAAAATAGAACTGACCCCGCAAAATAGAAGTGACCCATTTTCGCATTATAAGGCGATTACTGGAATCAAGTGCATACGCCTAATATATAATATCTTTTAGAAATGTTATGTGCGTAAAAGGAGAAAACAGTGATTGAATGCATCCGCCAGATTCTGCCGGGCGCTCATATTTTTCAATTGAACATTCTGTTCCTTATGGGTCTTGCTCTTTTCGGCGGGACGATAGGCGGGAAGTTTTTCCAGAAAATAAGGATACCGCAGGTCGTCGGGTATATTGTCATCGGCATACTCATCGGTCATACGGGGCTGAGAATTATTGATATGCATACCGTCGATATGATGCAGCCGTTTAATTATTTCGCGCTCGGCATTATAGGATTTATGATAGGCGGTGAACTGAAAAAAAGCGTTCTTGCGAAATACGGGAAGCAGTTTGTGTATATTCTGTTTTCGGAAGGGCTTATCACTTTTTTTGTGGTGGCGCTGCTCATCTTCGTAATAGGCGGTTTATTTTTAGAAACAAAAACAGCAGTGTCCCTGGCGCTTTTGCTCGGCGCTATTGCCGCAGCGACCGCTCCTGCGGCGACCACGGATGTCCTGTGGGAATATAAAACGAGGGGTCCTTTGACAAGCACGGTTCTTGGAATTATCGCGATGGACGACGGTCTTTCTCTTTTGCTGTTTGCCGTTGCTTCAAGCATTGCCATGAGTTTGACAGGTTTCGACACCGGCGGGTGGCTCCCTGCAATTTTTTATCCCGTTTATGAAGTGCTCGGCTCCCTCGCAGTCGGGGTTTTAGCCGGTCTTATTTTAAGCAAACTTCTCAGAAAGTACACGGAAGAAGAAAGGATTCTTGTGTTTTCCATAGGAATGGTTTTGCTTGTGCTTGGGATTGCGCAGATACTGAAAGTGGATATTCTTCTCGCCGCAATGGCAATGGGTATTATGCTTGTCAATTATTCGCCGAGAAAAAGCGAACTTGTTTTTACAATTGTTAATAAATTTGTGCCGCCCATTTATGTTTTGTTCTTTGTTATGTTCGGCGCGAAACTGGACGTCGGGCGACTGTCCTTGCCGACGGGAATTCTTGCCCTTTTGTTTCTTGCCGGCAGGTCCGGCGGGAAAATGCTCGGCGCAAGTTTCGGAACAAAAATAGCCCGTTCTTCCGAAAAAGTTCATAAGTTTCTTCCTTTCTGCCTGTTCAGCCAGGCGGGCGTGGCGATAGGTCTTTCAATCATAGCGGGCCATCGTTTTCCCGGGGAAATAGGCGATGCCATTGTTATCATCATTACCGCTACGACATTCGTCGTGCAGATGCTCGGGCCGTCTTTCGTAAAATATGCCGTTACCAAAGCCGGCGAAGTCGGTTTGAACATCACCGAGGATGACCTGACCCGTCAGACCAAAGTCAGTGACCTGATGGATAAGGAAGTCCCTCTGATTTCCCCGAAAACGCCCGTGGCCGGAGTCCTGAAAATTTTCAGCGAGCACACGAACCTGTATTATCCGGTGGCCGACGACGATAAAAAACTTATCGGCGTTGTCACCATTGAAACGATTAAGGATACGTTTATGGCGTCCGAACTCAGCGGTTTTCTTCTCGCTTACGACCTGATGTCGCCGCCGGTCGCGGTGATATCGCCGGATGCGTCCCTCTTTAAAGCGAAAGAAATTTTGAGCAGATATAATCTTGAATGTCTGCCGGTGGTCGACTCAAACGAAAGAGTTATCGGAACGATAGAAAACAGGGCAATGAGGAAACTGCTTTCAAGGAAACTTTTGGAAATACAAAAGCAGGCGGACTCGCTCGGTTAATGACAGGTTGTTTTATTTTTTTTGAAAACCTGCTAAAATAAGAGCAATGAAAGTCAAAGACGTGATGCTGAAAGATGTTGTGACCGTGAAAAGGTCCACGAACCTCAGGCAGCTTCTGGAGATTTTCGGAAAATTTCACATTTCGCCCGTGCTTCCCGTTATTGACAACGCGGGGAATCTTATCGGCACAATTACGCTTGAGAACATTATAGAGCAGTTCAGCAATATCCCCGCGCACTTTTCAAGATCTGCGAAGTACGCTTCTCATAATGATGTGACAATCAGCGAGATGCTGACAGCCGACATACCGAAAGATGCGGGGACGCTTTTTCTCGTCGACGATCTCCTGTCGGAAATTCCCATAACAATTTCACAGGACGCCGGTATCATGGAAGCGGAGAGAATGATGAAACTCAACCGCGTTGAAATAATTCCCGTCGTGGACGGGAAAAAATTCGCCGGCGTCGTCACGAAGTTCGACATTGTGCTCGGAATTTTGAAAGAAAAAGGGATTGTCTGATACCGGCTATGCACATACTTTTTAGCCTCGGCATAATTCTTTTCGGGGCATGGTTTGCGGGAAAAATCATAAAATATATCGGACTCCCCCTCGTTACGGCCTATATAATTTTCGGTATCCTGATGGGGCCTGACATTCTGAATCTCGTTCACGGAAATTTTATCACCGCCTCTCCGCTTATTTCCAGTGTCGGGCTCGGTTTTATCGCTTTCAACATCGGGCAGAGTTTTATCTGGGAAAACATAAAGCGGCTCGGTAAAATGGTCATCTGGATATCCTGTCTCGAGGCGTTTATGGCGTGGGTTTTCGTAACTCTGGGAGTCCATTTTCTGGCAGGTATGAACTGGGCGACTTCAATCTGCCTTGGGGCTCTCGCTTCCGCGACGGCGCCGGCGGCGACGATGATGGTTATAAGAGAATACAAAGCGTCGGGTCTTTTTACGAACACTCTCCTCGGGGTTGTGGCGCTGGACGACGCGTGGTGTCTGGTAATAATATCGATATCTCTCGCCGTTTCAAAAGCCGTCGCGCTTCATGGCGCGGGAAATGCCGTAATATTAAATGCGCTCTTTCACTCTATAGGCAGTATTACGGGAGCGTGTCTGGTCGGCGCTCTTCTCACGGTGATGATTAAAAAAATATCCATTTTTGTCGTAACGCGGGATAATCTCCTGATTTTTATGCTGAGTTTCCTTTTCATAGGCATAGGCGCTTCCGAAATGTTTCATTTGCCCCTTCTCCTGACCTGCATGATAATGGGCGCCGTACTCGCCAATATTACGCGGGAGACGAAGTTTTTTGACGTCCTGCACGAGGTGGATGCGCCGGTTTATCTGCTCTTCTTTGTGCTCGCGGGCGCGAATTTGAAAATAGCGCAGATAGGAACAATCGGAATCGTCGGCATCGTTTATTTCTTTGTAAGAGTGGCGGGGAAATTTTCGGGGTCTTATCTGGGAAGCGTTATCTCGGATGCGCCCGTCAGAATCAGAAAATATATCTGGCTGGGTCTTGTCCCGCAGGCGGGCGTCGCTCTGGGAGCGGCTCTTATGGTGCGCGACCGGTTTCCTCTTGTCGGCGAAACGATTTTTACGACGGTCGTTGCGACAACGGTTCTTTACGAACTGGTGGGACCGCTCTGCACGAAATTATCTCTCCGGAAAGCCGGCGAAATCCTGTGATTTGATTTA
>JBDRMV010000106.1:0-9132 GCA_043811795.1 bacterium
ATGACGGACAGGGATTTCTTTTATGGCGGGGGGTGGATTTGAACCACCGACCTTCAGGTTATGAGCCTGACGAGCTACCACTGCTCCACCCCGCTGATGTAAAATAAAAAATTCGGCGAAAAAAGTCAATAAGTAAACCCCTTGAACTCTCCTCTGACGGTGTATTCGTTCAAAAGTTTTGGAAGCCCAGCCCTGCGATTATTCTTTTTTGTAGATTGAGAAAAAACCCGAACTTTTCAAAAGTGTTATCCGGCGCGTTTCCCCGCGGGGCTCCAAAAATGAGAGCATATTTTCCACGCCTTTTGAATCCGCCGACACGAGCAAAATATCACAATCGGTCTTAAATCTCTCATATACCCTCAACGGAATATGCCTGTAAAACATTACCGGCGGCCCCTCCCTGATTATACTGTAAAATTTCAAAGATAAAAGGTCGCTCTCGTCCGTTATTACAATCATCTTTTTTTCTCTTTGAAAATTTTTTATGGCGGCTGCTGTTCTGCCGGGAAGAAACTTCGGAGAGTTGTAATACTGATAATAAACATCCTGCTCTTTCTTCTCCTGCCGGTCAGACCTGTAAGCGCGGGCGAGGCGCGCCTCCGTAATGAAAGCCGAAATAACCACTGCCGCTGCGGTAATCTTAAGAACCGTTTTATAATTCCCGCGCTTAAACCTGCGCAGAATAAACTTTACGGACCGCCTCAGGAGAATTACCGCCCCGAGAAACCACGCCGGTAGCATCACGAGCAGGTTGCGCTGGAAAACCGTCAACCTCGAGGCTCCGACCAAAACGAACGGGAATAAAAAAAACACCGCCGCCATCCAGAATTCTTTTTTCTCGTCCTCGCCGGCGTCTTTAAATAAACCCCGGAAAAGCAGAATGCCCCCCCCTATTAAAAAAGGCAGCAGAAATAACAAATCTTTGAAGAGGTAATAAAAAATCTGCGCTGACAGAACCGCGGCATGTTTGAAGGAACTAATTAAATCTGCGAAATGCATATTCTGTATCAACCTGTCCCCTATTAAAACGTAAAAAAGAAATCCGAGGAGAGGTCCTATAAAAAACATTAAAGCCCCAATAACATTTTTGGAGAATATTTTTTTCGGCACAAGATTAAAATGAATCAGCGCATACAGAGATAAAGAAGCGAAAAGCAGTATATTCGTAGGCAATACGCCGATACTTAACGCTCCGGTTATTATGTATATCCCAAATAACTTTGCGCTACCGTAAGGGTTCTGAAGTATTCTGAAAAAACAACTCAGCGCAACAGCGGAAAGAAACACGGTGAGCGCATAACCCCTGATCTGGCAGGAAAAGGAAAGGAAAACGTGAGAAGACGCCAGAAGCAGAGCCGCAAGAAGGGACTCCTCAAAAATCAGCCGGCGGCGGAAACCCGTCAGGAGGACGAGCGCCGCGCCCAGAGAAAACAAAAATGACGGCAGCCGCAAAACGATCTCCGGTCCTTTCTCCGGCGGAACGAATTTTACCCAGACGGAGAGCAGGCCTGAATAAAGAAGATGGTTATTCGGCGCGTCATAGTATGTAAAAGCCCCGAAGAAACCGCGGGGCAGGATAAGAAGAGCGGTAGCCGCTTCATCAAACCACACATTGTTTGTGAGATACGGAATCGCCAATGCCGCGAACACCAGCGATACCGCCGCAATGTAAAAAAACCTGAATGAACGTGAACAAAAACGGTTTTTCATCCCCGTCTTAAAAAAATCCGAGTCATTTTTTTATGGTTTTTTTAGTTCGCTTTCGTATATGGAGAGGACTTTTTTCCTGAACCCGGGGGGGATGCTTTCCCCGCCCTGCGCCGTCAGGAATTTGCCGCGGAGTTCTTTCTCCCGCCGGCCGGCTTCCTTTAAAAATCTTTTTTTGAATTTTTCTATCAGCCAGCCCCGCGCGCCTTTTTTATACGCCATATAAAAAGTTAGGAGTATTTCATCCCTTGCCCATTCACTCCTGTCGTTGCCGTCTATCTCGCTGCCGTTAAAAAGACTGAAGTACTTACCGCAATCCCGGCCCAGCATATTTCTTTTTAAACCCGCATCGGCCGGATTTACTCCGTTGGCTTTCAAAAGAATATAAACCTTGGCGCAGGTCCTGCACCGCCCGCACCACCTTGTTCCCGCCCTGACTGTATCAAGGCAGTCGCATGAGACCTGGTAATTCGCAAAATTCTTATAGCGCTGGTGAAGAATTTTCATAATTGCAATACTGCTCAAAGGTTCTATTATGCTTGAGACGCCGACTTTCCCTCCGGTTGACAGTTTTATCATTCCGTCCAGGTCGGCCGTCCCTTCGGCGCTCTGGTCAAAAGAAGGATATGCCCTGTACCCGTCCCCCGTAAAAAACGGAAAATTCATGTTCTGCTCGTTGCCCAGAATGATATGACCCGCCCTGAAATACCGGGCGACCGGCAGGAGCGCGAAAGCAAAGGCGGGAATCATATGAACGTAGCCGATGCAGGTTTCCTCCCCCGACCAGTTCTCAAAATCATTCAACTGTTCCGTCTCGTTGGTCACAACGACAATCCTTACCCCGAGCCGGAGGGCTATTTCCTTCATGTATTTTATTTTGAGCCCGTTCTCCCCGGGGCTCACGGTGTCATTTATGTAAACCCCCACAGGTTCCAGCCCGAGTTCCCTGCAGACCGCCAGCGTAAGCATGCTGTCCTTGCCCATTGAAAACGAAACGATTACCCTGTTTTTTCTCATCCTGCCGCCGAAATGCGGGCGGCGCGGGCGGCCGTTGCTGAAAATATACCCGGTATTTATAAACTGCCTGATTGTACCGGCTGTCGAGACCTTATAGCCGTCCACCGCTGCCGGAATATTCTTCACCACAGCGCTGTCAAAAAACGGTTTCAGCGCCGGAGCAGACGTACCGTAATTCAATGTTTTTATGCCCGAAACAAGCGGCAGCGACACTGTCTGCGCGAAAGTTATGTTGTCAATAAAAAAATCTTTCGCCTTGCGGGGATATGCCTGCCAGATGCCGCCCGGATAGGTCAGGTCGTAATCTTTCCCCCTGAAACTCAGCGCGATTCCCCTTTTCCGTTCCCTGCAGATTATCTTATCGCGGGATTTCATTATTTATACAGTTTTAACATAAAAAACGGTAACCCTGTTATCTTCTCCGTCTTTATTTTATCAAAGCCCGCTGCGGAAGCGAAGGCGGCGGCTTCCGCCCGCGTATAGCTTTTTCCGGCGACTATTTCTTTTAAATACCATTTTATGAACGGCGGGAACGCATACCATGCGCTGAACTTTCCCGCGAAACGGGAAACTTCCCTTCCGCCGGCTTCCCTGTCGGCCTCGGCAATCAAAGCTTTTCCGCCAGGGGCGAGCACTCTCCTTATTTCCTCAAACCCTCTTCGGGCGTCCGGCCAGTGCTTGAGAGAAGCCATGCTGACGACGGTGTTGAATGTGGAACCGGCAAACGGAATGTTCATCGCATCCGCTTGAAAGAAACTGCAGTTCATCACCCCTGTCCTGTTCCTGTGCCGCCAGGCGTAAGAGACCTCCGTCCTTGAATAATCAATGCCCGTCACTTCGGATGAGGGATTCTTCTCCGCGAGCATGCAGGTCAGAAAACCCGGCCCGCTCCCGACGTCCAGAATTTTTGAGTTCTCCGGCGTTTTAACCTCGCCGGAAAAATATTCGTAAAACCCCGAAAGAGCCCTGAATACCAGGTGGTTATAAACCGGCCCCTGGATGAGGTTCCACGCCCACCGCGCATCGCAAAAGCGCTTAAAGATATTTTCTGTTTTATGCGAATTAACCTTCAATTTACCGGACTTTATTTTACCCCGACGGGGTGAACTTCGAAAATGAACTGGCTTCTCGTCCGCCGGTTCAGGTCGAGGATAATTTTCCTGTATTCCGGATACCGCGAAACTTCCACTTTTTCACCTTTGTTGACGGTCTTTTCCTCGTATCCGAGCCGGTTCCCCGAAACGCTGAATTTCCTGCCGTATGAAAACCATTCATTGTCCTCACTTATCTCTTCGGGAATGAAATTGGCCGACCATTTTTCCGGAAAGACCAGTTCGTAAATTTCGGTTTCTTCCGAGGGAAAATCCGCTTCAACGGGATACTTCCTCTTCTCCTTTGAAACCAGAGAGGTATCCACTCCTCCCCACTGTGGGAGAAGCCGGAAATTCCCGGCTTTCTTCAGGTAATCCCTCCCTTCAAATTCCATCCGCAGGACACAGGGCTCGTTCATGTTCAGAACATCCGAAATCTCGTGTTTCTTCAACGCTGCCTGGGGCGTTATTGAATTCACTTTCTTTTCCAGCTGTTCCTTTATTTTTACCGGCTTTGTGTATTTCAGCCAGTATCTCTGACCATGGTCGTAAACGCCGAAAGTACGGATGTTTCTTTCGGCCGAGAGCGTCTCATCGTCGCTCAGGACAATGCGCATTTTTTTTATGACCCTGTTGCGGGAACTTTCAAAGGAAGGCGTCTGGACTATTTCATACCTGTCGTCGTAAAACACGAGGACTTTCCTGCCCTGGTCGCTGAAAGGCAAATCACCGAAGGACGTTGTTTCCGCAGTCGGGTCCATAAAAATTATTTTTCCGTCTATTTCGGCGCAGGCGATCGCGTGATTAAAAACGAGTTCGGGAAAATCATCTTCCAGCGCAAAAACGCCTCTCGTGCCGATTAAAACGGGATACGCTTTTACTCCCGCCCTCTTAAGCATCGTTATCAGAAGAACCGCCTGGTCCTTGCAGTCGCCGTATTTGTTGGTAAAAATCTCCTCGGCCTTATGCGGCCTGAACCCCGCCTCGCCGTACTCAACGGCAACGTACCTTATCTGCGAAGCAACCCAGTGATAAATGCGGGTTGCTTTTTCTTTTTCCGTATCCGCCCCCTTTATGAGTTCGTCAACCTTTTTTCTGATTCCGGGGGTCTCATCCATCCTGTCCTTCAACATACCCTTCCACCAGTCATAAATTTCCAGCCACTCCGAAAAAGTGGAAAGGCGGAAACCGTCAACGATGTCGCACCACGAAGGCATTCTGTCCTCGGGAATGATTTCGGGCATCTCCGTGAACTTCCAGCTGTAAATTCTGCGGCCGGCGGTTATCTTTACTTCCGGTTTGATTTTAACGTTCTTTTTTAAAAATCCTCTCCTGAAAGTTTTCACGTTCGGGCGAAAATTAAGCGGGAATTTAATCGTAAATTCCTGTTTTATGTACGGAGACCCGCCCTGCAGACCATAGCGCAGAACCACATGATTCCCGGCGATGAGTTTGTTCGCCCTGTATTCAACATTATAAGCGAGCACGCTCCCCGGCGCAACCTCGGGCATTGAAATTATTTTCACCCTGGCGTTCGAATAAAGAGGAAAGTTCAGATACTTTGAAACGTCTCTTATGTGCTGACCGGAAACCTCCACGACGGTTCCGTCCTCTTTTATCGTGTACGCCTGCAGGACTTTTACTTCTTCGTAAGTGGAATCGTAACTCAAATGGACTTCGGCGAATTCCTTTTTACCCCTGTCGTTAAAAATCTTGATGACTTTGAGGACGCCGGAAACGGACGTTGAGTCCGGGAAAACCTCAAAAACCTCCCTTTCAAGCAGGACGGCGGCGCCCGCCTGGGGATGGTCATCCTGCGACGGGGCATTCTTTACGAGTTTCACAATCTCATCGCCCAGGTCTTTGAGTTTCAGCGGGATATTCTTCCGCAGTTCCGAAATTTTCCCGGCGGCTTCTGAAACAAATTTTCCCGACAGAATTTTCCCGTAAGTGTTCAGCGCTTCTTCGAAAAGGTTTTTCCGCTCCTGAGTCCGCGCCGTATAAAACAATACCTCGCCGTCGGCGGTTTTCGCGGCGTCCTCCGCAATCATGTCAAAATGGTAAAGCGCCTCCGTCAGAGAGCCCGTATAATAATAAGAAAGGGCAAAGAGCCGGTTTACCTGATAATCCGCACGCGAGAGCTTTTTCAGGGTCTCTATGCAGTCGGCGTAACTGCCGTTTTCAAACAGGAATTCCGCTTTCAGAAAGAAAACTTCATCCGATGGATTTTCTTCTATCGCCCGCTCGAATTCCCTGAGAAGAGCTGCTTTTCTGGCGCTGATATCGTCGCGCTGTGCCTTCAGTTTATCTATAACCTGATTAGCAGATGCGCATTGTAAAAATAATAGTAAACTAAATAATACCTGGGATTTTTTCAAGTAATTTATCAAGTTCTAACACCTTTGTTTCACCCGTTTTTCTTATCTGTATTTCGCAGGAATTTTCCTTCATGCGTTTCGGGCCCAGCACGAGCTTCACGGGTATTCCTATGAGGTCGGCGTCCTTGAATTTTATTCCCGCAGAAACGGACCTGTCGTCAAGCAGGACTTCGTACTTCGCGGAAAGGGCATTATAAAACTCCTCCGCTTTTTCCATCTCCGGGCCTGAAGAAGTCGTGGGAATAATTTCCAACTGATACGGCGCCAGCGCCGCGGGCCAGATAATTCCTTTTTCGTCGTGGTTCTGCGAAATTACGGCAGCGACAATCCGTGAGACGCCAACACCGTAACAGCCCATTATTACTAATTTTTCCTTTCCGTCTTTGTCCGTAAAAACCGCCTTCATTTTCTCCGAATATTTCGTTCCGAGATAGAAGGTGTGCCCTATTTCTATCCCGCGGGCAACTTCAAGGGCTTTTCCGCATTCGGGACACAAGTCCCCTTCTCTTACCTTCCGCAGATTCACGAATTCCGCATCAAAGTCCCTCGGATGGTTTATGTTGAGAATGTGCGTATCTTTTTTATTCGCGCCGGAAACCATATTCACGCAGTTTTCAAGCGATTTATCGGCATATATCTTTACGCCTTTGAGCCCGACGGGTCCCGAAAAACCGAGAGGAGCGCCGGTATTTTTTTCAATTGCTTTTTCATCGCACAGCAGGGGCGCCTCTGCATTAAAAATTGACGCAAGTTTCGCATTGTCGACGGTATCGTCACCGCGCACCAGAACACAGACATTTTTATTCCCTGCGGAATAAAGCAGCGTCTTTATGAATTTTGAAGAAGGAAGTTTCAGAAAAGCGGACACTTCATCCACCGTCTTAGCTCCGGGGGTGGAAACTTCCTCAAGAGGCAATCTCTCATCTTCTCCTCCCCCCTTGCGGGGGAGGATAGCAGGTGGGGGGGATGAATATGCGAGTTCCTGGTTTGCGCCCCAGCCGCACTGCGGACAGCGGACAAGTTCTTCCTCTCCCTCGTCGGAAGGAGCCATAAATTCGTGCGATTTCGTTCCGCCGATGAGGCCCGTCTTCGCAAGGACGGGAACGGTTTTAAGAGCCAGCGCGGAACAAATCTTTTTATAAAGTTCGAACATCTTTTCGTAAGATGCCGAAGCGGCTTTTTCGTCCGCGTCAAAACTGTAGGCGTCCTTCATTATGAATTCTCTCGCCCTCATAACGCCGAATCTCGGCCTTATCTCGTCCCTGTACTTCGTCTGTATCTGGTAAAAAATCTTCGGCAGGTCATTGTATGAATGCACATAAGTTCTCACAAGTTCCGTTATCGCCTCTTCATGAGTCGGCCCGAGGCAGAATTCCCTGCCCTGCCTGTCCTTCAGCCGGACAAGCTCCGCGCCGTATTCATTCCACCGCCCCGTTTCGTTCCACAGCGACCTGGGAAGCAGAGCAGGGAGCAGGACTTCAAGGCATCCCGCTTCGTCGTGCAGACGGCGGATAACCGCTTCTACTTTATTCAGGATTTTTTTCCCGAGCGGCAGCCATTCGTAAATGCCCGAGGCGAGTTTTCTTATTAAACCCGCCCTCAGCATCAGAATGTGAGAAGGCGTCACCGCATCGGAAGGCACTTCCTTGAGTGTCGGAATAAGCGTTTCGGAATATCTCATTTCAAGATGATATGATTTTTCTCAAAATATGTCAAAAAACTGGTCTTGATTTCCTGACGGTTTTTTTCTACATTTCAGCATAGAAGGCACTGTTTATATGCCGAAGATTATCTGCCATAACGATTTTGACGGAGCCGCCTGCGCCGCTATCTGCAAATGCGTTTTCCCCGACTATCCCGTTGTCTTCGCGGGAATACAGGAACTTTACAATCTTCAGATAACTCCGCAGGACATAATCTGCGACCTGCCGTATCCGAGGGAATGCGGTCTGTGGTTCGACCACCACGCCGGCAATTTCGAGGAACTCAAACTCAGGGAAATGAACATTGAATCCATCCCGGGAATAAGGCGGGAAGAAAAGTCGTGCGCAAAAATCGTCTTTGAATACTTCAAGGAAAAAGGTCTGCCTGATTTCCTCGCCGAACTTGTCGCCGCCGCCGACAAAGTTGACAGCATGGATTATGAAAACGTTGAACAATACATTGCTGAGACCCCCGACAGGATTGCCGCATTATCCATTGACCTGAAAAGTGAAACATACGGACAGAAACTTGATTATATGAAATTTCTTGCGGATAACTTTACGAAGAATTCTTTAACACGCATATGCGAAATGGACGAAGTAAAAAACAGATACAATGCTGCAAAAAGCGAAGAAAAAAGGGACTTCGAAACAATAGAAAAATATCTTTTTTTTCTGACTGCCGACGAGGGAAAGGAAATCGGAATAATTGACGGGTCTCAGTGGAAACGGAAAAACATTCTGAACAGGAACCTCGCCTATATTCTGTTTCCGCACATCGTGGCGGTCTCCTGCATTGACCCTGTTTTTCAAAGAGGTATAAAGACAAACGACCTTCACGTTTCAACCAGTTTAAACCCGTTCAGGGAACCGCGCGGAAAAGACATTGGAGAAATATTCCGGGAACTGAACATCGGCAGCGGTCACAGGGGCGCTGCGGGAGGCGTGTTTCATTACAAAAACAAGCAGGAAAGAATTTTAAACTACAAAAAGGACCTGGAAAGAATATTTATCCTCTGGAAAAAACAAAAACCGGATTAACCTAACGGGGTCACAGGGGTCAGGAACTGTTTTATTTTTTGTATGAGGAAACCGGCGGCGGATTTTTTTTCAAGAGTTTTTATTATTTTTCCATTTTCAAAATAGATTGCCTTGTCGCCCGCGAAGGCGATTCCGAAGTCGGCGTTCCTCGCCTCGCCCGGACCGTTGACCTCGCAGCCCATTACCGCAACGTTG
>JBDRMV010000107.1:0-5707 GCA_043811795.1 bacterium
GTTGCCGTATTTTTTTACATCATCCTCTAAATTCTTAACGGCAACCGCATGGAATAAAACGCGGCTGCTCATCAATTTCCACGAACACATTTTTCCGAACCGTTTCTTTATCAAATCCGCTTTGCGCCGGGAATTGTCCAAACCACGTTCGGCGCCGTTGTCAAAAGTTACCAGATGCGTTCTGTATCCTTCCCGCAGACAGCAGACCGCCGCGGCGGAGGAGTCCCTGCCGCCCGAAAACAAAACCAGCACTTTCGTAATTCCGGAATGTTTCTGTTCTTTCACTTTTTACGTTTTTTTCTCAAAAACCAGAACCGTCCCCGTTCTTTTTCCCGTTTTTTTCGTTTTTTTTCTTATAAACTTCGGCGGGATTAAATTCTCTATCCATTACTATCTGCCAATTGTTTCCTTTAAGCCGTCTGAAAAAACAGGACCTATAACCGAGGTGACAGGCGCCGTAGGCGGCGGGTTTTACTTTCAAGAGCAGGGTGTCCCCGTCGCAGTCAAGGTAAATCTCAAGAACTTCCATAAAGTTGCCCGACTCTTCTCCCTTCGTCCAGAGTTTCTTCCGGCTCCTTGAATAAAATGTCGCTTTTTTTGTTTCCACCGTTTTAAGGAACGCCTCTTCGTTCATATAAGCGAGCATCAAAACCTGCCCATCCACGCCGATCAGAACCGCGGGGACAAGCCCCCGGCCGTCAAATTTTATTTCGTCAATCAGAGCCATATTTTTCTATCGCCTCCCGTAAGTCCATTTTGTTTTCGTAAACCGCCTTCCCTATTATAACACCCGCCACCCCTGTCGAGGCAAGGGCTTCTAAATCCTGCAGCCCCTTAACGCCGCCGGAAGCAATAACAGGAATATCCGTCATCCCGACAATTCCCGAATAGAATTCCGGATCTATTCCAGCCAGAGTCCCGTCTTTCACAATTGAGGTTACAATCACTTCTCTGACGAGCCGTGTTTTCAAACTGTTGAAGAAATCCTCCAGACCCGCGCCCGAACCTTCCCTCCAGCCGTGAATCTTCACGGATTTATTCTCCACGTCCGCGCTTAAAACCACTTTATCCGCAAACAGCGACAGGATTTCCCCGAACTGCTGGATGTTGTCAAAAAAAACAGAACCGAGGACAATTTTATCAATCCCCTTTTCAATATACTCCTTCGCCGTTTCAAAACGCCTGATTCCTCCGCCGACGTCAAGAACAACATCCGTTTTCGCTCTTATGGCGAAAATCGCATCCCGCGTGATTTTATCATCATCGCCGAAAGCGCCGTCGAGATTTACGATATGAAGACGTTTTGCTCCCTGCCTGCAGAAGTCCCCGGCGACCTCCGCCGGGTTTTCAAAATAAACCTTCTCCTTATCCTGTTTCCCCTGGAAAAGGCGGACAACACGCCCGCCCCTCAAATCGATCGCCGGAATTATCTGCATAGACCTTTTGTGGAGGGAATTCCTTTCCCCGACGACGCAAGAGCCCTGCCCAGCGCTATGCCGAACGCCTTGAAAACCGCCTCGCTCATGTGGTGATTGTCCCTGCCCCCAAGAGAAATAATGTGAATTGTTATGCCTGCCGTATTCGAAACAGCTCTGAAAAAATCTTCTATAAGACGAAAGTCAAAATCAGATTTTCTGATGGCGGAAAACTCAACCTTAAAACTCAAAAAGGGTCTCCCCGAAATATCAATCGCAACAAGCGCCAGCGCATCGTCCATCGGTATTACCGCCGAGCCGAACCTCGTCAGGCCCTTCCCGTTCTTTATAATTTTTTTCAGGTCTTCACCCAGGCAAATCCCGAGGTCCTCAACGGTATGATGGTCGTCGACTTGCGTATCGCCCTTCGCTTTTACCTTCAGACAAAATCCTCCGTGATAGGAAAATGCCTCAAGCATATGGTTCATAAAGCCGATGGGAGTATTTATGTCTGCCGGGGCCGGACGTTTCTTCCCGCCCAATTTTAGCGAAACGCTTATGTCCGTCTCCTTCGTCTTCCTGTGAAAGGCGGCCGCGCTTTTACTTTTTCTTTCCGGGTTTCTTTTTTTCATGACATCTCCTTATCTCTATTGATTTCCTGTGGTTTTCCATTCCCTCTTCGTCCGCAAGAAATACGGCGTCTCCGCAGTCCGAGGCAAAAGACCTTTTATCGTAACTGATTTCGGCATAACTTCTGAGAAAAGTTCCGGCGCTCAGACCGGACGCGAAAGATGCTGTCCCGCCCGTCGGGAGCGTGTGGGAAGGCCCCGCCGTATAGTCCCCCATCGCGACGGCGGAATACTTCCCGAAGAAAACGGCTCCGCATTTTCCGAACCTGTTCCTGTACCGTGAAACATTTTTAACCATTACAAGAAGGTGTTCGGGAGCAATGGATTCGATTTTAGCGGCCTGCTCCTTTAAATCCTTTATAAGAAAAGCGGACACCCTGCGCCCGAAAACGCCCCTGATAAAATTAAAAAGCCGCTTTGAAGGCGTTATGAAATACGCTTTTGTTTCAGGAGCGTGCTCAAGCTGCGCTGCCAGGTCAATGATAATCCATTCCTTTTTTACGCTTTCGTCGGCAAGAATCATTATCTCGCTCGGCCCCGCAAGCAAATCAATGCCCGCCTCTCCGAAAACCTGTCTTTTCGCTTCCGTCACAAACCTGTTTCCGGGTCCCGCAATAAAATCAACCTTCGGAATTTTCCCCGCCCCGTACGCAAAAGCGGCAACCGCCTGAGCGCCCGAAATTCTGAAAAGAGCATTGACCCCCGAAAGATGGCAGGCAGCAAGAAGCGCATCCGAAATTTTTGAACTCGCAACATAAATTTCTTTGACACCGGCGACTTTCGCGGGTATCGCATTCATAAGCACCGAAGACGGGTACAGGAACCGGCCGCTCGGGACATAAATTCCCGCTTTTTCCACCGGCGTAAAACAATGCCTTATTTTCAAGCCGTTCCTCACGTACGTTGTATTTTTATAGCCGCTCCTGACTTTTCTTTGAAAAGAATAAATCTTCTCCGAAATCTCCGTCAGGGACCTGCGGGCTTTTTCCGGAAGCCGTCTATATGCAAGAGAAAAATCCCGTGGCATCAGACAGAGCCCTGCGGGGGATACGGAAACACCGTTAAACTTTTTCTCAAAATTCAGAACGGAGACGATTCCGCGTTTCCTGACTTCTTTCAAAACAGTTGAAACGGTTTCTGCCACATTCATTTTTTTCATAACCACCTCAAGCCCCTTTTATTGAAACATTTGCGCCGAGCAACTTCAACTTTTTGAAAAAATTTTCGTAGCCCCTGAAGAGATGAGACAGGTCGCTCACCGTGGTTTTGCCGTGCGAGGCAAGACCGGCTATAATCATCGCGGCAGACGCTCTCAAATCGCAGGCGAGAAGAGAGGCGCCGCTTAAACGGGACGGGCGGACGGTAAGAACATCCCTTTCAAGAAACATTTTCGCATTCAACCTTTTCAGTTCATCAACATACATAAACCGCCCGGAGAAAATATTTTCTTTTATCCTGGAGACGCCTGACGCTTTAAGCATATAAACGGCCCACAGCGGCTGTAAATCGGTCGGGAATCCCGGATATGACTTTGTCTCGATGTCGGCCGCTTCCGGACGGGCGGCTGCGGTAATTTTTATGCCGCCGGAAAATATCCGAACGCCAGCTCCGGTCGCCGAAAGCGCCCTTGTAACCGACGACAAATGCCCCGGAATAACATTTTGAACTTTTACTTCTCCCCCGACGGTGGCGGCGGCAAGAAGGAACGTTCCCGCCTCAATCCTGTCCGGCATCACGGAAAACCTGCAGCCGGCGAGTCGCTTTTTCCCCGAAATAACATACGTGTTTTTCACATGCGATATGTCCGCGCCCATCGCTTTCAAAAAAAGATAAAGGTCATGGACCTCCGGCTCTTCGGCGGCATTGGAAATTACCGTTTCCCCCGGTATGCCGGAAGCCGCCATAAGAAGATTTTCAGTTGCGCCCACAGAAGGGAACCGGAGTTTGATATCCGCCCCTTTCAAAGACCTTTTTCCGAAAACCATTCTTCCCTGTGAAATTTTGTATTCGGCTCCCAGCGCCCGCAGGCCGTCAAGATGAATATCTATCGGCCGCTCTCCCAGGGCGCACCCTCCCGGAACAGCGAAAGAACCCTTTTTCCTCCTCGCAAGAAGCGGACCCATAACAAGAACCGATGCCCTCAACTTTCTTACAAGGTTTTCGGGAAGGTCTTCGTGCTTCGCTTTCCCCCTGATTTTCGCCGTGTTTTTGGAAAACATGATTTCCTTGCCCAGCCGCTTCAGGAGTTCAAAAATCACAAAAACATCGTCAAGGGCGGGGACATTTTCAAGAACGCATTCTTCGTCCGTAAGAAGCGTGGCCGCAAGAATAGACAGGGCGGCGTTTTTGGAACCGCTTATTTTGACAGACCCTGAAAGACGCTCCGTAAAAAGACATTCCGCGTGCGAATTTTCTCTTCCTGCTTTCAGTATTTTATTTACCATCCTGCGCCTCGGCGACCCTCGGTATCCCCGCCAAATCATTATAAAATTTTATATCCGCGTACCCGCAATCTTCAAGCAGTTTTCTAACGGGAGCGTTCTGGTCATAGCCAATTTCCAGAAAAAGCCGGCCGCGTGGTTTTAAATAATCCCCCGCCTGAAGGACTATACTCCTTATGCAGTCCAACCCTTCCGCGCCGGCAAAAAGCGACTGCGGCCTCTGGCGCAGGACGTCCCTGTCAAGTTTTTCCAAGGATGCCACATAAGGAGGATTGCTTGCAATTATATCAAATTTTCCGGAGACATTTTCAAAAATATCGGATTTAACCGTGATGACCCGCGCGCCTAATTTATCCGCATTTCTTTTTGTAATTTCAAGCGCGCGCGCGTCTATGTCCACCGCCAGGGCCTCCAGATTTGCGAGGAGCGAAACGGAAACCGCAATGACCCCGCACCCGCAGCCGATATCAAGAAGGGAGCTTGCGCCGCCTGTTACATCAAGAATTTTTTCGAGGAGCGTTTCCGTCGAATTTTTCGGTATAAAAATCCCATCCTCTATGTCAAATATCATCCCGAAAAACTCCGCCTGTCCTAAAATATATTCAACCGGCGCGCCGGCATGTCGTAGTTTAAGATTATTGAGAAGCTTTCGGCGTTCGGCGGCTTTAATTTTATTCTCGGAAAAATAACCGAGACCGTACTCAATTCCGAGCGTCCTGTTGAAAATATGCTCAAAATCTTCCTCGGAAATCCCCTTAAATTCCCCGCGCAGATTTTTAAAACATTCCTTTACTCTCATACCCGCAACCTTTTCGCCTTTCCGTCGGCATCAACACTGTTCCAAAATGGAACAGGTTGATTTTTTCTCAAGTTCACCGGTTCTATAGATATTGTTTATATGTTTTACTGCTGCTGGACGATTAACATCAAAAACCCGTGCCATCTGATGCGCGTCAAGCCACACCGTTTCCTTTTCTATGCTCACTCTCACCTCAACCTCTTTTTTAGCGGTCTGGTAAATAACAATTTCGCCTTTGTCTTTAATGGTTTTGTTCATAAGTCAAATTTATACACTTTCCCCTCTTGTACAAACAATATAAAATAGCCGAATTTTCCTATGCCAGACCTTCCCACAGTTTTTTCGTGACCTCATCCATTTCGCCGTCCATAAAACCGGCTAAATTATAAACGGTGAACTTTATCCTGTGGTCGGTCACGCGGT
>JBDRMV010000108.1:0-4211 GCA_043811795.1 bacterium
TGGAGGGTTTGATTTCATCCGTTTCGCCGATAGGGAGCGCCCTTATAGGGAATACCGTGGGTGCCGAGGTTTCTTTTAGCACGCCGGCCGGATTAAAAAAAGTAAAAGTTGTTTCAATAAAGCGCGGGTGAGCGTCCGGTCTTTATCCTTATCAGGGCGGCGGGAGGGTGGCGTCCGGTCAAAACTTTTTTTTCTTTTTTTTCTGGCAAGCTCTGTTTCTGCTTTTGAAATAATCAATGTCACGGAATACACTGTCCCCGGCGGGATTATAAAAATTATTGTGAAAAGCGATAATGTCTGCGGGGCTCAATTTCTGGGAAGAAAATACCCTCTTTTCAGAGAAGGCAAATTTTTCGTCGGGGTTATTCCCGTGAAGATGGGTATTTCGGGCAGAACAAAGTTGACAATTACCGAGTACCGGCCTTTCAGAAAAAGCAGGAACACGGAACGGGAGATTGTCGTTCAGAAAAAGAAATTCAAGGTATCTAAAATTTCCCTGGACAGGAATAAAATCCCCGCTTATCCCGAACAGGAAAAGAAGAATCTTCAGAGTAAATTACGGGGTTTTTCAAAGAGGAAGTTTTTCGAAGATTTTTTTTATCCCCTGAAGAAGTTCAACATCTCCGGCGGATTCGGCGCCCTGCGGGTTGACGCAAAAGGCAGGGAATTGTGGCGGCACAAGGGCGTTGACCTCGCCGCCCCGACGGGAACTTCCGTTTCTCCCGTTGCGGGGGGCAGAGTTATTCTGATTCTCAAAAATTCTCCCGTGCATGGCAATGCTGTGCTGGTTGACCACGGACGGGGCATAAAAAGCATTTACATTCATTTAAGCGAAATTGACTGCCGGAAAGGCGAAGTTCTTGATGAAAATTCGGTTCTCGGGAAAGTCGGCTCCACCGGCATTTCAACCGCGCCCCACCTGCATCTCGGCATTTATCTTTTCGGCGTTCCGGTCGACCCCGTTTACGCGTTAGAGGTTTTGTAGGGAGTGTGCCGTGATTAAGGTTGAGAATTTAACCCATTTTTTCGGCGACCTTTTGGCGGTCGACAGTGTCAGTTTTGAAGTGCGCGCCGGAGAAATTCTTTCTCTTATAGGGCCCAACGGCGCCGGCAAGACGACGGTTCTGAATGTCCTCGCAGGCATTTTACTCCCCGATTCCGGTTCTGTTTTTGTTAACGGTATAGACCTTTTCAAAAATCCTGCCGCGGGGAAAAAGATTTCCGCCTATATCCCAGAACAGCCGTATTTGTGGGGAAAACTTACGGGGCTCGAATTCCTGCTTTTTACGAAAAGCGTTTACGAATCGTCAAAGAGCAAAGAAGAAATTGAAGGTCTTATGTCGGATTTTGGAATTTACGACTTCCGCAACCGTTTGATTGAAACGTATTCACACGGCATGAAACAGAAACTTCTTTTTCTCACGATTCCGATAATTGAACCCCGGGTTATTCTGCTGGACGAGCCGCTTGTGGGTCTTGACCCTCGCGCCTCTATTAAAATTACGGAAATGATTCGTGTTTATTCAGCGAGGGGCGCTTCGGTTCTGATTTCAACGCATGTCCTGCCTTTTGCCGAGGAAATTTCCGATAAAGTCGCGATCATAGATGAAGGCAGAATTATTCTTCAGGGAGAAACGAGGATGCTCCTTGAAAACCATAAGACCTCACTTTCGGATATTTTTCTGAAAGAAACTTCTGAAAGAAATTAACAATGGCAGATATCCTCCTGCTGAAATTAAAAATTTTTCTCAATTCCGTCAGGCATCCGGAGAGACCTCTGAAAAAATTGCTTTTTTCTTTTCTTGGAATCATTTTCCTCGCGGGGATTTACTTCTGGCTCAAAAGGATTTTTATTTACATAACAAACGTTCCGCTGATAGGAGAAGCCGTCCTTGTCAGGTTTCTTTCGCTTATGATTTTTATTTCGGGGGGCGTTGCGGTTCTTTCCTCTCTCCTTTCGGCAATTTCGACGATGTATACGACGGAAGAAATGAAACTCCTGATTTCTTTCCCTTTTTCGGGGAGCGCGCTTTTCGGCGCGAAGGTTCTGGAAACGGCTCTCTACGCAAACTGGATGATTTTTGTCGTTGCCGTTCCGTTTGCGCTTGCGTGGAACAGCATCTACAGTATGAATTTTTTTCAGGTCGTTTTCTCCGCCGCCGCGTTCTTCGTTTTTCTTATGACAATGAGTTTTCTCGGAGTAAGTTTGGCCTCCGTTTTTGCGCTTGCTTTCCCGAGCCGTAAAATCAGGGACGGGTCGCTTGTCTTTTTCGCCGTCGCATTCGGCGGAATTTTTTTCTACCTGAAGGCGCTTGAACCCAAATTTATTTTTCATGCGGACGCTTCCGAAAATTTTTTCCAGTATCTTTCGCGGCTCCGGATGCCGGGAACGCTTCTTGAGCCGTTTCAGTGGGTGAGCCGGCTGTTCATTGCGGTTTCGCAGAAAAACTACGGTGACGCTTTCACCGTTTTCGGAATACTCCTTATAATATTTTTGGTTTCGGGAGCTGTCTGTTTTGCTTTCGGCTCAGGATATTTTATCCGCACAGCCGGGAAAATCCGGGCTTCCGGCAGTTCGGGAGGAATTTATAAAAGCAACGTGCCCGCCCTTACCGCATCCGCTCTTAAATGGCGGGAAAAAACTTTGTTCCTCAGGAATTCCGAGCAGTTATCCCAGGTGGTGATACTGGTTGTTCTGACGGCGATTTATCTTTTCAGCATCTATAAAGCGCCTCTCGGCGACCTGCCGCGGGTCAGGGAACTTTTAACTTTTCTCAATATAGGAGGCGTCGGCCTTATCCTTACGGCTTCCGCATTGAGGTTTGTCTTTACGGGGGTAGGCCTTGACGGGCGGTTTCTCTGGCTTCTTTTTTCTGCGCCCCTGGACGGCGGTGAAATTCTTAAAGGTAAAATGGCCGTTTTTACGAAACCGATGATATTTGCGGGGATTATTTTAGGGGTTCTTTCGGGCTGCTGCTTCAGGGCGGATTTTTTTGTTATAATCCTAACCTCGGCAGTGACGGCTTTGATTGGTTTTGTCGTTGCGCAAATGGCTTTTTATTTTGCGGTAAGTTATCCGAGTTACGGGACGGATAACATTTCGCAGATGGAGTCCTCATACGGAGGTCTGGTTTTTATGATAACGGGTATTTTTTATGTTGTTTCGGTTCTTGCAGTTCTTGCTTATCCTGCGCACTGGTACCTTATGGGCAAGATTTTTAATACGGAATTTCCGGTGAGATTAACCGCTCTTTTTTTGTTTCTTTTTCTTCTGGACAGTTTTATTTTTTCATTTTTTCCGGGGTTGTGGGCTTTGAGGATATTTAAAAGCAGGGAACACAGAAATCTTGTCGCGAAGAGGCAGTGAGGTAATTCTATGGTATGGCTCAATTTTTTCAAAGGTTTTCTCATAGGAATAGCGAATCTTATTCCCGGAGTAAGCGGCGGGACTTTCGCTCTTATACTCGGGATATATGAGCGCCTTATCAGGGTCGTTCACAACTTAAACTTCAAAACTTTGAAAAATCTTTTCAGTTTCGCAAAATTCAAGGATGAATTCAAAAGGATAGACGGCATGTTTTTGGTTACAATCGCTTTAGGCGCTCTTTGCGCAATCGTGTGTTTGGCATGGATTATCGATTACCTTCTGAAAAACCATCCCGGTTTAACTCTTTCATTTTTTCTCGGGCTTATTCTCCCGTCGATAGCAGTCCCTTATAAATTGATAAAGGAGAGAGATTTTAGGAAAATGCTTTTTGCTCTGCCCGGCCTCCTTCTTGTTGTGTCTGTTTATGTTTTCACAACTGAGGCGGAAATAAAATCCTTCTCATATCCTCTGCTCTTCCTGAGCGGTTTTCTTGCAACTTCCGCAATGATTCTTCCGGGCATAAGCGGGTCGTTTATCCTGCTGCTGATAGGTGTTTACGGGGCTGTTATCAGCAGCATAAAAACTTTTTTTTCCTCGCCTGAAATGGAATCATTTCTGTTTTTGTCGGTTTTCGGACTGGGGTGCGCGGCGGGGCTTGTGGTGTTTGCGAGGATTATGAAATTTCTTTTTGAAAGATACAAAGACAGGACTCTTTACTTTCTTATAGGGTTAATACTCGGTTCAATTGTTGTTCTCTGGCCGTTCAAGGCATTCCCTGAAAGAAGCGCGGGAAAGATGAAAATAGGGATTGTTTCTGCGGCAAACCGGCTGCCTCAAAATAAAA
>JBDRMV010000109.1:0-7374 GCA_043811795.1 bacterium
GCTGCCCCACTCTCATTGCCATAAAACATAGCTGCCGTCATCGCCTGATTGTCATTCGTCAGCTCGTCCGTGTCATCCACAAACACATCATCCGCCGGCTGATTCTCCCCGTTAAGCACTGCCCTTAACTCATAGTCGGAAGTTCCTGATGTAACAGTATCCGCCAGATTCCAGTCCTGCACAGAACCTATCGCATCGGATGCCCTGATGTACCAGTCCTGGGTCAACCCTGCTGATGCATTCTTCACCGTTATCGACGCAAACGTCGGGGTTGCCTGATTCGCCAGCAAAGCCGAACCGAAATCATAAACATCCTCGCCTGCTGTCGAGTCCAGATACCACACTTCCACATTTATTGCCGGAGCCACCGTAACCGTCAGCCTTATCGTATCCGTGGAAGCATAACCCAGCACCGCAAACGTCACCATCATCACCAGCCCGATCAACATTCTTCTACTCATCTCTTCCTCCTTACACATTCAGTGCACAAGCGCGTAAAAGCGCGAGCGCAACAACTGTCAACGTTCCTCCCGCCTTCGGCGGATTTCGTCCGCCTTAGGCAGACTCAACTTTCCTCTTCTCTCATCCGCATCACCTCCTTCTTCATTGTGCGATACCCTTACGGGCAGTGCACAACCTCCCCGACAGGGGACAAGTAAATCGCACCGCTACAACCATCTTCCATCTTTCATTTTTTTATCCTGCCTGGGTCGCAACAATTGTCACCCATATTGTTTTCTCCGAAGAGTTGCTGACTTCGCTCGGCGTGCTTATTTTGAACCACAAACCCCTCGTGCTTCCGGGCGAAACATTTTCTCCGTTCTCTCCGTCCGCAAAATTCGAGACATCCATTGCCTGATTCGCGGTCGTTAAATTCTCTCCGTCAAAAGAACTTGGAGCCGGCTGGTCGTCACCGCTCAACAATGCCTCCAGTTCATACTGATTCGTGCCCGTTGAACTTGCAAGAGTCCAGTTTGTTCCGACGCACTGGGCATCCGATGCCCTGATATACCAGTCCTCAACCAGACCGTCCGATGAATTTTTTACTGTTATTGAGGCAACCGTTATGGTTGTTTTATTAACATCAAGCGTGCCAAAATCGTAAACATCCGTATCCGCCCCGGAATCCAGATACCACACTTCAATATCTATTGAAGGAGCAACAGTAACAGTCAGGGTTATCGTCCCTGAACTCGCCGCAAAGCAATTAAATGCAGCGCTCAGGATAAGCCCTGAAATAATCAGAAATTTTTTCAGCATCTCTCCTTTTCGCAGGCAAGCGCCGGGCCTGCAGCCATATTATTTTTCAGCCGTATCGACATAGACAAAACTAAACTTTTTAACAGGTATTGCCTGACCTGTAAGAGTCACCTCGATATAGAACTGGTATCTCTTGCCGTAATGTTCTTCTTCTTTAGGTATTTTCAAAAATATCTTCAACTTCTGAACTGTGTTGTCCGGGACTTCCACCGTCTCCTTTTCAAAACTGATGAATGACGGGTCGGGCGTTTCTTCAAAGTCCTTCTGCTTTTCTAATTTTGACTGCGCGCGAGTTACGCTTCGGACTTTATATGTATAAGCAATCTCGTTCATATTTACAATCTTAAAGAACTTTTGGAAGTCCTTGCCGAGTTCGTATTTTTTCCCGGGCTTGACATTTCTTACTCTTATCCGGTCGGGCAGGACTTCATAATTCAAGTTAGCGAGCAACCTATCCTGTTCCGCAACCATCTCCCTTTGAGATTTGCTTTTAACGGTCGTAAAACAAACCTTGCTTACCAGACCTGCGGCAATATTCCCCCCCGCTCCTCTCCCGCAGGATTCTATGCTTACCTGATAACTCTTGCCGTAATACTCTTCCTTATCCGGAACAAAAATAATGATATCCACCAGAATAGATTCCCCCGCGCCCAAATCAAAAGTTCTCTCGCTAATTTCAACCCAGTCGGTATCCGGAACCGGCTCATATCCCATTATGAGCATCTCCTTCACAGGGATGTCGACCACTATGGCTCCCGTCACAGGAAACGGACTTGTATTAGTTAAAAGATACGGGAGATTCACGAGTTTCCTTATGTTGTAGGACTCTCCGGGAAAAATATTTTCAATAATCGCCATTGAAAATTTTGTGCTGAGCCCGACGGCCGACGCATAATCGGCGCACAAGAACAAAACCAGCAATAAAAAAACTTTCTTTTTCATTTTACGAACACCTCCGATTTTTCAAGTTTCCGAAGTTCTTTTTTTAATTTCTGCAATTCCTCCGTTTCGGAATCCGGAAACATTTTTTCAACCTGTTCAATATGCCTTCCTGCAAGTTCTTTATTCCGTCCGAGAAGATAAACCCTGATTAAATTTAACGATACATCCTTCACAAACGGGGCAATCCTGTAACTCTTTTCAAGATATTTCCGCGCATTTTTCAGTAATTTTTCATCTTTCGAGAATTGCCACTGCCAGACGTATGCGAGACCGAGATGATGATTCGTCCAGACGTTATAAGGATAATGCTTTACGTTCAATTCTGCGTTCTTCAATGCCTCATCAAGCAATTCCTTTTCCAAAAGTTTATTTTTTACCGCTTTTGAAGCGTTCAGACAGGAGGTTATCAGCGTCCTCCTGTAAAGCCACTCCGAAGGATTCAGTTCCACAGCTTTTCTATAACTGCGGAATTTTGCCTTTCTGAAATAGTAATCCGCAAGGAAAAATCTCACGGCAAAATATGAAAATAAAACCGCTATTACAGCGGCTGAAACAATCATCAGTTTTTTTACGGTTCCTGATAAATCTACGGATTTATTATCCTGCTTCCGGCAGAATACAAGAGCTCCTTCTAAAAGCCAGAAATAAAGAAGCGTTTCAGGGAGAAAGAAATGAAACTGCAGAAAAACAAAAAGCGCCGCAAGAGAAGAAACCAGCGCGGCGGCAAAAAACTTTTTCTCCCCCTCCTCTGCGAGAACCTGTGAAATTCCGCTCTTGAAAGAAACAAACCAGAGTGAAATATATGCAATGAGACCAAAAATTCCCGTTGTGGAAGCCGTCTGCAGTAAAGTGTTGTGCGCAGAATTTGAGACCTCTCTTGCGCCTGTTGCTCTCGCAAATTTTAACGTTTCGTATTGCGGAAAGAAGTATTCAAACATATCGGGACCCACCCCGAGCAGAGGATGCTCTTTGAACATCTTAAGCGCTGATTTCCATGTCTCCAGCCTGTATGATGCGCTTTGCTCTTCGGAATCAAGCATAACGCCCAGCCGCTCCTTAACCACGGATTTTTCGACGCTGCCCGCAGATTCAAGACTTTTCCTGCCAATGATAAGCAAACCGGAGACAAGAACAAGAACAACAACCGCCGTAATTATGTCCCGGGATTTTTTGACAATGTTCTCTCTTCCTATGAGTATGAAAAACGCTAAACCTGAAACTGCGAAAGCGAGCCATGATGCCCTTGAAAGAGTCATTCCAAGGTTAATAACCATCAGTGAAAGAGTAAGTAAAAGAAACGGCCTGTATCTTGTAACAGCGGTAAGATAAAATACGATAACAACCGGAAAACACACGACAAGATAACCTCCGAGAAAATTTGGGTTTCCCATTGTCGAAAAAATTCTGTCGAATGAAACGCCGGCCTTATGCACAGGGTCAAAGCCGAGCACCTGCGTCAAACCGTACGCTGAAACAATGAACGCGGCAAAAGTCAGAAACAGCCCTGCCGCTTCCCAGTGTCCATAATCAAATTCATCCGAGACAACAATAAAAAGCAGGAAACCTGCAAACATTGAACTGAAACCCCATGAATAACTTCCATAGACGCCCTGCATGCTCACCCCGAAATTTCCCGAAAAAAGCGCTGCAATAAACAAAATCGCAATAAAAGCGCCGGCATAATAAAACACGGGTGAAACTGTCAAATTTTTCTTTCCGCTAACTTTCCCTATACACCAAAGAAGGAATATTATGGGAATAAATATTCTCAATATCGTGACTCTCGGTAAGATAAATCTTTCATGAGTCAGTTCCGTAAAAACAAGCGGGATTACAAGAATGAGAATAAAAATACCAATGCGAATCAAATAATAACTCAAGGATTTTTCTTCTTTCATTTTTTGTCCCTCAACATTTCAAGACCTTTCCCGGCGTCAAGATTATCCGGGTCAATTTTCAGAACTCCCTGCCACTCGGCTTCCGCCCTATCAAAGTCCTTTTCCAGATAATAAAGCATGCCGAGATTGAAAATAATAGTTGTTGAATCCGGGTTGACTTTACGGGCTTTTTCATAAGTTTCAAGAGCTTTTTCTTTCAGCCCCCACAGGTAATACGCAGTCGCAAGATTCGTGTGCGACTCAACCAGTCTCGGCTCAAATTCAATTGCCTTCTGAAAATTTTCAATCGCCGACCTGAAAAATTTCTCATCTTTCAGGTCTTTACCCATATAAAGGCAGGTGGCCCCGATGCCGTTTAATGCCAATGCTGATTTGGGTTTCAGATTCAAAAGTTTCTTGTAATAATAAACGGACTGCTCATAAAACTTGCGTCTGTTTTTCGCATTTTTCGTCGACATTCCCATCGTCCTGTAAACCCCCGCGAGATTTTCAAAATACGCGGCCTCATTTTTGTAGTTCAGCGCAATCTTAAATTCCGTTACCGCTTCTTCATATTCAATTTCAGAAACAGCCCTCAGACCTTTTCTGAAATGTATGTCGCCGAGGAGCGGCCACAAAATCAGTTTTCCTCCGATAATCAAGACAATCAGGATTCCTATAACCTGAAGTTCAATTCTCATTTCCTTTTTCACAAAACCTCCTTGCAATGTTCATAAAAAGCGAGGTTAAAACCTCGCACTACATTCTTACTTTTCATCTTTTATCATCCGTTTTTTGACACGAACCGAGAGCGAGAAAAACCCAGAAGCAGAGCCACATTTCCAGCGTCCAGAAATGAAAGAAACCAAAAACCAGACCCCCGAAAACCGCCGTTTTAAGAGCCGGATTTTTTGCCGTTCTGAAAAACTCCGCAAGAAGCCACAAAAAACACAGGAAACCCAAAAATCCCGAGGAAAACAGATGGTCAAGAAAAATATTATGCGCGTATCCGGGGTTGGCATTCTTTTTCGTCACCCTTTCATATTCGGCCGGAAGAATCTTTGAGACCTCATCCGCAAAAGTATCCGGTCCATAACCCAGCACAGGACGATTCTTAATTGCAACAACCGCCGCCTTCCAGCCGATAATGCGGGAAGAAACGGAAGGGTCGTCTAACCTGTTAAGACCGAAGAACCCTGCAAAAAGCATACAGGCGGCTAAACCCGTCAAAAAAACTTTCACCCCGAGCCGCCCCGCTTGCCCCGTAGGCTTGTCGTATGGGGAGGCGGCTGGAGCCGTGCCTACGAGAGGGCGACCTCTAACAGGGTAAATCAGAATAAAGAAAACAGCGCTTGCTCCCAGAGCAATAAAACCTGCAGCGACATTAGCAATAACCAGCGCAATGAAACCCATAATCACCGGAATCAAAAATAGATATCTGCCTTTTATCACCTGATAAAAAAGAACCGGCAGAACAAATACGAACCAACCGGCAAGAAAGTTAGGGTTTCCGAAAGTTGAGATTATGCTTCCGAAATAGGTCTCCCACTTAATCGGGTCAATGCTGAGATATTGAATAATCCCATACGCAGCGGCGAGGGATGCCGCCAGCGCAATTGATTTGTAAATCTGCTTTGCCGTCACGAACCTGACCGCAAAGTAAAAAATTACAAAACATAGCAACTGCTGTGTTCCTTCAAAGTAAAAGAGGTATCTTCCCGACCAGGAAATTGACGGATTCGTGGAAAAAACAGTCGTTATAATCCTGACGAGAAGATACGCCAGAACGGCAACGGTCAACCGGTTAACCCGAATTTGACGGAACCGGAAGAAAAGTCCGGCAAAAAGAACCAGCGCCGAAAATCTCAGCAGAGCAACTTTCGGAAGAGCGAAACAATCTCTCAAACCGGGAATAAAAACCAGCGGCATCAGAAAAACCGTCGCCAATACCACTAACCCTCCAATTTTTTCAAGATACGACTTCAATCAAACCTCCTCTTCCTGGAGTACAAAGCGAAAGCTTTGCACTCTTAGGGTCAAACTTCCGTTTGACACTCCTCTCATCACTCCTCTTTCTTTTCTACGTAATCTGCGCGCTTCAGGATGCTACCGTAACCAGCCTCCTCAATTCATCACCCGAGCCGCCGCTCCTGAGTTCGCTGAGGTGACATTTTCTGGACGTCATCTGGCGGATAGTGATGATTTTCTGCACGGTGCTTTCCCTTTCATAAAGACGGTGGCCGCCCCTCGTAAAAACCACCGGATCGAGGAGACCTTCCATTGTGTAAAACTTCACCGTCGACGGTCTCACCCCCGCCTCATCAGCAACTTCGCCGAGCTTCAAAAGCCCCTTCTCAAGCCTTCTCTTCCTTGCGCTTGTCATAACGCACCTCCTCTTTTTTTAAAACCGCAAGTGAGCCGTTTACTTACGATTTTCAAACAAAAAATTTTCCCACTCACTGAGTAAAATTTTTCATTTTCCATCTTCCGTTTTTTCTTATCTTCTTCATTTTTAATCTTTAATTTTTGATATTTTCCGCCGAAGGCGGATTTCGTTCTACTCAACATTTTTAATTTTTTCATGGGGTTCCCGCCGTAATCGTCACCGTTATGGTCTTTTCGTTTCTTGTTGACGTTTCCGTCGGTGTCTTCAGTAGAAACCAGATATTTCTCGGGCTGGATTTCGGGACGTTCGCACCGGTCTGAGTCTGGGCGCCCGCTATTGAAAAATCCGTGGTCGTACAGGTCAGTGTCGTTTCAAGAAGAGCATCCTCCTTTTCACTCACCTCCGTATTGAAAGAATCCGTTGACGGTCTTACGCCGTAAAAGCCCGCCGAAAGTGAAAAGATATTACTTCCCGGAGTTTCCGGATTTGCAGGGTTAATCGTCCATCCGGTGCCGCCTCCGGCGTTTACCGCGGATGATGATTCCAGCGAATATGTTTCGGTAATATTTCCCAAATTCGTAACCGTGATTGTCGTGCCGTTTACGACGGCGCTTGAGACGTCAATGCTCCCGTAGTCATACGTCCCCGGAAAAATCGAAATACCCAGAACCGCCGTGACTGTCACGGTTGAAGCATTTGAAACCAGAGACCAGTTCCCGGGAGAGTTGGCTCCCGTGTCTTCGTCCCTCGTCCAGAGACGGAAATAATATGTAACATTCCCGTGCAGCCCTGTTATATTTTGGGTCTGCCCGCTTAAAGGCGAAACGGAAGTCGTGTCAAAGAAAAGTTCGTATTTGTCGTCAAAGTCGGTCCATTCGCTTGATGCCGTCGTCCAGTCAACGGAAGAAA
>JBDRMV010000110.1:0-2261 GCA_043811795.1 bacterium
AGCATATTCAGTTCGATCCCCGCGGATTTGGCCATGTGTATGAAAGCGAGAACATCCTTCGGAAAACACGAGCCGCCGAATCCGATTCCGGCGTCAAGGAACTGAGCGCCTATTCTTTTATCCAGGCCCATGGCTCTGGAAACATCCTTTATGTCGGCGCCAAGCCGCTCCGCCACATTCGCAACCGCATTTATAAAGGAAATTTTTGCCGCCAGAAAAGAATTGGATGCGTGCTTTATGAGCTCCGATGTCTCGATATTCGTCACGATAAACGGCGCTTTTATCGGAGCGTATATCCTGCGCATCAGCGCCTCGGCTTTTTTGCTTTCAACCCCTACCACAATCCTGTCGGGTTTCAGAAAATCCCCTATGGCTTTTCCCTCCCTGAGAAACTCGGGATTTGAAACCACGTCAAAAGGCAGATTTTTCCTGTTGTAAATTTTTATTGTCTGCTTGATTTTCCGGCCCGTCCGGGCGGGAACGGTCGACTTCTCAACAATTACCTTATAGCCGTTCATTGAAACAGCCACTTCCCGTGAAACCGCTTCCACATACTGAAGGTCGCAGGAGCCGTCGGCGCGGGGAGGTGTATTCACGGCAATAAAAATCGCCTCGGACGACGGCACCGACTTTTTAACGGAATCCGAAAACGAAAGACGCCCGTTCTTAATATTTTTCTTGAGGAGAGGCCCGAGGCCCGGTTCGTAAATAGGCGTTATACCCTTTTTGAGTTTTTTGATTTTTTCCCTGTTGTTATCAACGCATATCACTTTGTGCCCTATTTCCGCAAAGCAGACGCCGCTGACGAGACCGACATAACCCGACCCCACAATCGAAATTCTCACCCCGCCGTTTTTACTTCTAATTTTTTCTTCGTTCTTCATTTTTAATTTTCCAAGAGCCCCCGTATAAAAACGAATTTATTCCCGCTTTTAAGAATACTCGTCCCCACCAGAAATGAATTAAAGCCTAAATTTCTCATTTCGTCAATATCCTTTCTGTTTTTCATCCCGCTTTCGCAGACGAGAACCTTCGCTTTTACCTTTTTCGCAAGTTCCCCCGCTTTACTCTTGTTTATTTTACCCGTCGCCAGGTCCCTCGTATTTATTCCGAGAAGGGAAATCCGCAAGCCGTTTAATTTAGCGATGTCCTTCATGCCGTATATTTCAACCAGCGGCGTCATACCAAGTTTAACCGTCAGGTTGAAGAGTTCGGCGAGTTTTTTCTTTCCTAATATCCTCGCAATCAGAAGAACCGCATCCGCGCGGAAATAACGGGATTCATATATCTGATACTCCGAAAAAATAAAGTCCTTTCGCAAAACGGGCAATCCCGTTTTTTCCTTCACCTTCAAAATATCATCCGTGCTGCCGCCGAAATGTTTCTCCTCGGTGAGAATCGATATTGCGGAAACCCCCGCCCTCTTGTAAATTCCGGCAAGGTCGCCGGGGCTGAACCTTTTAAGAATCCGACCATGCGTAGGCGAAGATTTTTTAATCTCCCCTATTATCGAGTATGGTTTTTTTGAAACCGCGCGCTCAAAATCAAGAGGCGGCGGTATTTTTTTCAATTTTGATTTAATGGCGGAAATAGGCAGCCTCTTTTGCGCCTCCGCAAGCGAAATCTTCCTGCTTTTTACAATAGCATCCAGTATATTTCCCATCGTTCAGATGTTATTAAATGTCCCCTCAAAAATCAAGCGGCCGGCATTTCCGGCGCAGGATTGCCGGAGTCCGCCACGGCGGATGAGCGTCTCAAGAAGACATCCCCGACGATGATAATACTTATGGCAAAATTACAGTGACAGTGACATTGACGAAAAGGCCGGAAAAAATTATTATTACCATATGCTGAAAAGGGAAAAACCTATCGGGAAAGTCCGGATTTACAAAGGTGCGGCGGTCGATTTTTACGCCGATAACGTAAGAATACAGAACGGGAAAACGGCGGTCAGAGAATACACTGCGCATGCCGGAGCGGCCGCGGCAATCCCTTTTCTACCCGGCAACAGAATTATTCTGATTGAACAGTACCGCTATCCCGTAAAAAAAATTATGCTTGAAATTCCGGCCGGTAAGATTTTAAAAGGGGAAAATGCTCTCCAATGCATAAAAAGGGAGCTCGCCGAAGAAACCGGTTTCAGCGCGGGGAAATTCATTCATCTGATTTCCTTTTATCCCACCTGCGCGTTTTCAACGGAGAAAATAGACATTTTCGCCGCATACGACCTGAAAAAATCAACCGCAAAACCCGACGATGAT
>JBDRMV010000111.1:0-4129 GCA_043811795.1 bacterium
ACTGGTATTTTACAATCCCGCTGGTCTGGCAGGCATCGCAAACCCGCAGATTTCATGTTATTACCACAAACCGTTTGCGGGACTGAGCAACGTCAACCTTAATTCAGCGGCAGCTTCCTTCGCTCTGCCCGTCTACACGAAGGGCGTATTCGGTCTCGGGTACATACAGTTCAACGCGGGCGACAGCGCCGATAAACTTTATCAGGAAACATCCGTTTCCGCCGCGCTCTCCTACAAAGTGAATTCCCGGTTATTTACGGGTTTCACGCTGAAACAGTTATCGCACAGGTACATCTTCGACGACAGAACTTTTTCCCTCCCTGATGAAACATTCGCGGGCGGCTGCAGCGCGAGCGCCCTGACGGCCGATACGGGGCTCAACGTGATTTTTTCAAGGACTCTCAATTTCGGAATTTCATACCAGAACTTTCTGGCCGCCGATGTCGGAATTTACGACGAGGACATCGTCCCGCCATTGTTAAGGTTCGGTTCAAACTTCACGAAGGATAAAATAACCATCGCTCTTGACTACGACATACGGGCTCAGAGATGGGGCGATAAGACCACAATATCTCTCGGCGGAGAATGGCGTTTTTCGGACATTCTCGCTTTCAGAACGGGATATAACAAAGATGAGAAATCGATGGGTTTCGGGATAAATACGATGGTTTTCGGTGAGGACCTTTTAACCTTCAACTACGCTTACTGCATCCCGTCGGAGATAACCGGAGCTGCATCCCACCGGCTTTCTATTTCGCTCAGGCACGGTAAAAAAATCGGTACAGAATAATGGAGGTAGATGTGAAAAGAAAAATCAGTTTGTTGTTTGCTTTGGTTTTTGTGTTTCTGACCGTTCCAAAGGTTTCCGCTCTTATGGGCGTTACCGATGTAAAAATAACGGGAAAAACAGCCACGGTGGTGCTGGATGATTATCTTGAAATTGCAGAGATTAAAATCCTGAAAAAGGGCGTCGAGATTAAAATCAAGCCGCCTATTTATGTTTCAAAAGCGGGCAAGATTTTTCCGCAGGCAAAATTTCTGAACCCCGAACTTGAAAAGCGCGTAATTTCAGCTATAAAAACAGGAAAACCCGTCGGAGCGAAATCAACAAAACTTTCTTACAAAGTTACGAAAATGTCCCTTTACGAACCTAAGAAAAGGTCGTCCCTGAAGGCATTCTCCGGTGTTTCTTTTAATAACGAAGTTGAGGTTGAATGCAAGGTGCTGACGGGCAGCCGCGGCTTGTGGATTGGATGGCCGTCCGCAAAGATGGACGGCAGATGGGTCAAGCAGGTTAAAATCCTGAAGCCGGAAATCCAAAAGAAAGTGGAAAAAAGCGTTCTCGAGAAATATGAAAAAGAGACGTCTTACGAAGCGGAAATCGTTCCCGGCGGCAAAGCGCTTCCCGTTACGGTTACCGACGTTGAACTCGTGCCGGTTGAAGACGGCGGCTCCACGAAGGCAATTGCGAGCATTGTCCTGAACAACGCAATAGAAATCGGCGAGATAGAAGTGAAGAATGTATCCGGAGTTACGCGCCTGCAGTATCCGAGGTATACCAGCAAGGCGGGCAGGGTTTACCCGCAGATAAAAATTCTTGACCCTGAGGTTGAAAAAGCGATAATTTCCGCCATAAACAAAAAAGAACCCTCGCCGAACCCGTCCAGCAAAATCTCATACAAAATCAGCAATTACTCGCCTTACACACGCGGCGGGAGTTCGCTTAAGGTTTTCTGCGCCGTAACCTTTAACAACAAAGTTAAGATTGAATGCAAAATTATGGAAGGGAAATGGGGTCCATGGGTTTCGTGGCCCGCGCGGCCGCCCGAGAACGGCGGACGGTGGATAAATCAGATTGAGGTAAAAGACAAAAAACTCAAGAAAGTTGTTGAGCAGGCGCTGGTGAAAAGGTATGAGACGGAAACCGGCAGTAAAGGTAAAGATGAAGCCGAAGATGATGACTACGGGGATGAAAACTAATGCTGTTTATTCTTAACATATTCCTTCCCGTCATTGCGGGGCTCATTTATTTCGTAATGGCTTACGAAATAAAGAAGACCACGAGAAGCAGACAGCTGATTCTCGGGGAATTGACCTTGAAAGGGACTTTTATCGCCTATGTCTTTCTGGGAGTTTATCTGCTGACAAGGCCTTTCCAGAATATTTTAGGCGGTCATCCCATCCCGCTCATCGTCAACTGTATAAGGCAGTTCTTTATGATTGCCTGTTTTGCGCCGGCAATGCTGATTGCTATTTTCAACTGGACTTCCGAAGATAAAAGAGTGCCTAAAACGACACAGGCGGCGGCAATTGTGGTTGCGGCGTTTATGGGAATTATTTTCATTCTCATAAACATCGCTGCGGTGGACGGCTCTAAAGTCATCGCTGCATCCGGTAATTTCGTTCTTTATGACGCCGAATGGTTTTCCGAAGGTCCTAAACGGCTTGAACTCGTCCTGATACATCTGCTTATTCAGGGAATTTCGCCGGTCGGTTACTGCCTTTTCGCAGCTGGTCTTGTCCGGCATAAAAGGCACAGGTTTCCGGCCAACTCCATCTACAACATGATGACGGCAAAGTGGTATTACCTGGAACTCGCTCTGATAATTTTCGCCGGTTCACTTCTGCTTGCCGGCGTTGCGGCGCTGTTCGGGGCTTATTACACGTACTTGTGGGTCATTTACTTTGCGGGGGCGACTGTCGCCGGTCTCGTCGACCTGAAAGGAATAAAACTCCCCCCCAGGGTAGAAGATATAAAATGAAAAATAAAAAAAATACAATCATTGAATACTTGAAAAAAAGAAAGATTAAGAATTTTTGTCATCGCCATCAAATAAAAGCATTATCTTTATTCGGCTCACAGGCAAGAGCAGATTTTAAGAAAACCAGCGATATTGATTTGCTTATCAGATTTGGAGAGATAAAAAGCATGCTTGAATTGATACACATAGAATTTGAATTAAGTAAACTGATGGGAAAGAAAGTTGACATTGTGACGAAAGGAAGCATCCCCGCTTATTTAAGGAAAGAGATAAGAAAGGAATCTGTTGCAATAATATGAAAAGTGATACTTTTTTTATAAGCAGTATTACCGAAAATATAAAAGTGATAGAGAAATTTGTTGAAAATGCAGAGTATAGGGATTTTCTTAAAGATGTGAAAACGCAATTTGCGGTTTTTAAGGCATTTGAAAATATCGGCGAGGCGGTAAAAGGGCTTTCAAAAAAAATACGTTCTCACTATCCGGATATTCCCTGGAAAGAAATCGCAGGATTAAGAGATAAGTTAATACACGGCTACTTCGGGATTGAACCCAAAATTGTCTGGAAAACAATTGAGGAAGATATTCCTAAATTGAAACTCTATATCTCGGAGGTTAAGGCAGGTCTGAAAAATGAAAAATAAAAAATTGAGAGTTATTTGTTTTCTATTTTCTGTTTGCTATTTGCTATTTGCTATGCCGCCGGAGGCGGTTGCGGCAAACCTTCTTGAAGACGGAGGATTTGAAAATTATGGAGGTTCTTCGTACAGCGGGTGGACGGAACTCGGAACAGTAGGCAGCGTTAATTTAGAAAAGACCATTGTGCATTCAGGCGGCAAGTCCTGCTGTTTCAAGGACCCGACAACCTCTTACGACGGAAGAGGAATAGAATCGTCGCTTATGCAGGTGAGTTCGTACGTGAACGAGTATTGTTTTGCAATCAGCGCTTATTTTTACGTCGCAAACGAGGTAGGCTCGGCAGGCGATACCGATTTATTGTTAAAGGTTAAATGGTACGATATTTATCAGACCTTTATTGGCGATGAACTTCTTGAAGAACATCCTTCTTCCTTAGTTTCCTGGCAGAAATTGGAAAGTTCACTTCTGATTGCCCCGCCGAACGCTTATTACGGCAGGGTCGTTATTACCGTTAAGGAAACAACGAACAACAACAACGATATTTACGTTGACGACGTGGAATTCAGTTATTCCGAAAAACCTGCGTGGCTGAAAGGAAAAATCGGGCTTAACATTATTCACCCCGATACGGGTGATAACCTTCATGTTTTTTTCCCGTTCGGCGGGCCCGCCGGGAAACCGACATCCTGCAGAATCATTTACGACGTCACCGACGATATTAAGACGACG
>JBDRMV010000112.1:0-3490 GCA_043811795.1 bacterium
CTTAAAAACAAGAATATTGCCGGCGCTGTCTTCTTTAAACCTGAGCCCTGCTCCCCTTGCAAAATTTTTTATAAATTTCCTTACTTGATGCTCTTTCCCCGAACAACGCGGAATTTTTGAAATTTCCTCAAAATATTTCCATAATTTTCGGAGTTCCAAATTTTTCCTAAACTTCAATTTTCCAGCAGTCCTCGCCGAGAAGTTCTTCAAGTTTATTCAAAAGTTTGGCGTTTATTTTAACTTTCAGTTCCGCCCCCCACTTCCATTTCTTACCCGTTTTCGTATTAAGAATGAATTTTACGGAAGTCCCGCCCGGATATTTTTTAAGAAGCGATGCTATATTCTTAACAAAACTCTCCTCCAGCCCGGATGTGTTTAGAAATACGGATAGCGCTTTGGGAAGTTTTTCAAAGGCGCCCACGACGGAATAGAATTTTTCGCCGAAAAACCTCATCCCTGAAATACCTTCCGAAAGAGACCCTTTCAGCACGATAATATCATCTTCGCTAATTCCGGGCAAATCCGGCGGCAGGGATTTTTTGAAGCCGATGACTTCAATAACCCCCGTGAGGTCCTCGAATTTTATGACAAACATCTCCTTCCCCTTTTTTGTCCTTGTATTTTTGATTTCTTTTACAATCCCCGTAAGAATCTGCTCGGGATAAGGACTCGCTTTGAGGCCGGCAAGCGTGGAAGTTCTCAACTGCCGGAAAAATTTCTCATATCTCGCAAGCGGGTGGCCGGTGAGATAAAACCCGATTGCCTCTTTTTCGTATTTGAGTTTCTGCGTTTCGGACGACGGAGCGGCTTTTATAGGATGCGGGATACTTTCAAAAAGAACTCTCTGCCCGGAAATTTTGTCCTGTCTCGCCGTATCGGCGGAAGCAATGAGCGTTTCCAATTTTTCCACAATATCCGAAATGCCCGGCGTAATTCCGGAAAAGCACCCTGCCTTAACGAGAAACTCCACCATTCTTTTGTTGAAGGTCTGAAGACCCGTATCTCTTATGAGAAAGTCATTCAAATCCTTAAACCGTCCGTTTTTATCCCTCTCCCGCACGAGGTCTTCGCATGCTTTCTCTCCCGTATTCTTAATGGCCAGCAGGCCGAACAAAATTTCCTTCTCTCCGCGCGCCTCGAAATAAACGCCGCTTCCATTTATATCCGGCGGAATAATCACGAGGCCCATACTTTTCGCTCCATTGAGATAATGCGAGATTTTTTTCTCATCCGCAATCTGCGAGTTGAGCAGCGCCACCATAAATTCCAGAGGATAATTCGCCTTAAGATATGCCGTCCTGTATGAAATCACGGCGTAAGCGGTTGAGTGGCTTTTGTTGAAGCCGTAGGCGGCAAAATGAACCAGAAGATTAAAAATCTCTTCCGCCGTATCCGCTTTTACGCCGTTCTTGCTGCAGCCGTTTACAAAATTGTCTTTCTGCTCCTCAATTTCCGCCATAATTTTCTTTCCCATGGCTTTGCGCAGAATATCCGCCTGTTCAAGAGTAAAACCCGCAAGCTCGCTGGCCACGAGCATGACCTGTTCCTGATAAAGAATCACCCCGTAAGTTTCGGCAAGAATTTTTTTCAGCGCCGGATGGGGATAATCATACGGCTTTCGCCCGTGCTTCCGCTCTATGAATTCGTCAACCATTCCGGCCCGCATGGGGCCCGGCCTGTACAGAGCCAGAACGGCGGACAAATCGGTAAAAACCGTGGGGCGCATCTTTCTGAGAATATCCCGCATTCCTTCGCTTTCAACCTGAAAGACCCCTATCGTTTTCGCTTTATCCAGCAGGCTGAATGTTCTTTTATCGTCAAGCGGAATTTTTTCTATGTCGAGCTTTATCTTTTTACTTTTGTAAACAAGCGCAACCGCATCATTTATAACCGACAGAGTTTTCAGCCCGAGAAAATCCATTTTAAGAAGGCCTAACTTTGTCAGATAATCGCCTTCATACTGGGTTATTATGCCGAATTTGGAGCGGGCAAGCGGAACAAACTGCGAAATCTCCCCGGGCGCTATCACGATTCCGGCGGCGTGGACGCCGAAATGCCTTTTGAGGCCTTCAATTCTGCCGGCGGTGCGCAGCATACCGGCGACAGCAGCATCCTGCTGCGCCATCTTCTTAATCTCAGAAATTTCTTCCAGCGCGCCGTGTATGGTCTCTCCGTACGGAATGAGTTTCGCGATTTTATCGCATTTTGAGAGAGGAATTTCCATCACGCGTCCCACATCCCTGACGGCGCCTTTCGCGAGCATTTTATTGAACGTTATGATCTGCCCGACGGAGTCTCGCCCGTATTTATTTTTCACATAGTCAATCACTTCTTCACGCCGGGCGTCCTCAAAATCAATATCCAGGTCGGGCATCGTAATTCTCCCGGGGTTGAGAAATCTTTCAAAAAGAAGGTTATATTTCAGGGGGTCTATGCCGGTTATTCCAAGAAGATATGCGACAATACTGCCGGCGCCGGAGCCCCTGCCGGGACCCACGCTTATTCTGTTTTCCCTCGCAAAATTTATGAAGTCCCATACAATCAGAAAATAAGACGAAAAACCCATCTTTTTGATAATCGCAAGTTCCGTATTCAGACGGTTTTTTACATCCGCCGTAACTCCGCCGTAGCGCTTTTTTATACCCTTCTCGCAAATTTCTTTCAGATATGAAAAGGAATTTTTCCCTGCAGGCGGGGTAAAAGCCGGCAACCGAAGCTGATTAAATTCAAGGGTGACGCTGCATTTTTCCGCAATTTCACAGGTGGTTACGAGGGCCTGCGGAATTTCCCTGAAAATTTCAGCCATTTCCTCTGCGCTCTTCAAATAAAATTCCTGCGTACCGAAGCGAAGGCGTTTGGGGTCGGACAGAGTCATTCTCGTCCCTATCGTCATCGCGGCGTCCTGAATGCCGGCGTCTTCTTTTTTGGAATAGTGAACGTCGTTTGTCGCCACCGTTTTCAAATCAAGCCGCCGCGCTATTTCAACAAGAGACGGTATTATTTTTTTCTGTTCCGCAAGACCCGCATCCATCAGTTCAATATAAAAATCCTCGCCGAACAAATCCTTCATTTTCTTCGCATAAGTCAGGGCGCCGTCAAAATCTCCGGCCAACAGAAAGCCCGGAATTTTTCCTTGAAGACAGCCGCTGAGGACAATAAGACCTTCCCTGTAACCGGCAAGCGCGGTTATATCTATTCTCGGTCTGTAGTAAAATCCCTTCGTGTAGGCGAAAGAAGCAAGGCGGGTAAGGTTACCGAATCCGATGTCGTTTTTCGCAAGAATCGTCAGGTGAGAATTTTTTCTCGCGCCGGGTGATTTTATATCGGCGGAATCCCCCTGTGAAACGTAAAACTCACAACCCAAAACCGGTTTTATCTTCGCCTCTCTGCAGGTGAGATAAAACTCCGGAACGCCGAACATATTTCCGTGGTCGGTTATAGCCAGCGCCTTCATCGAGTTCGCCTGAGCGGTTTTTATCAGGTCGCCGGG
>JBDRMV010000113.1:0-18304 GCA_043811795.1 bacterium
GGATTTTCATCTCTTTCATCCTGTCAAAAAAAACGCTGTTTTCCGAAATCCTGACGCCGTGGCCGATCCGGCGGGCATGGAGCACATCAACCGCGACTTTCACCGACTCCCACCCTGCCGCTTCGCCGGCGTGAACCGTCGCCGGGAGCCCTGCCGAATACGCTTTATCAAAGACCTCTTTGAAGGGTTCGCCGGAATATTTACTTTCGTCGCCGGCAAGGTCCAGACCCGCGACGCCGCGGCCGAGATACTTTTCACCAAGGCGATAGGTCTCTTCCCACGCCCCTGGCGGGGTGCCCCTGTAAACGCACAAGAGCGCCGGGGCGGAGATATCAAAGTCCCTGCTCCCTTTTTTCAACCCGCTGAGAACCGCAAGAAGAATATCCTCCTGGCTGATTTTGTCATCCGCCTGAAGACAGGGGGCAAATCTCACTTCCAGATATCTGATGTTTTCGGCGGCGGAATCCTCACAGAGTTCGTAGGCGAGCCGTTCCATAACTTCCGGGGATTTCAAATATGTATAAAAGAACTCAAACTTATTCAGAAACTCGGTCAGCGACCTGCAGGATGAGGAAACGTGCACATATTCCGCAAACTCCTCCACCGTGTTACAGGGAAGAGCCGTTTTCTTTTTCATAATGTCAAAGATGGTTCCAATCCTTGCCGAACCGTCCAGATGGCAGTGGAGATCCACCTTCGGCAACTTTCTTAAAACGCCGCTTAATATCTTCATTCTTCTTCCTTGTCAGGGCGGCGGGAGGGTAGCGTTCATTCCCCTACCATTTTTCAGCAATCATGCGAACCTGCTTTTCAATATCCGGCGGTGTAACGTCTGCTCCGTTTTCAATTTTGAATACGGGGACCGGAGCCGAGGCAAGCAGTTTGTCCCTGTCGTCCAGAAGATATGTCTCTTCCATTTCTTTCCCTGATACGAAATGCGCGTCAATGCCTTCTTCCTCGGCTCTTTTCGTCCTCTCTTCGTTCCTGGTAATGCAGCAGTCGAAAGATGCGTCAATATAAATTACAACCGCATTCTTCAGAATCTTCCGGTCGAAAAGAGTCAGGGCGTGCAGATAATCCGGCCTTGAGAACTCTATCGCCAGAATATTATTATCATCCTGACGCCGCAGCGCTTCCCTGTTCAGCCCGACGAGCATTTCATCCCAGACTCCGTTATCCATAACCTTAAACCCCCCGTCGGGAGTTGGAACGAACCTGTCTGTTCTAAGAGATGCTACATCACCGTCGTGCAAATTCTTCAGAATGGGAAAATCATCTATCCGTTCAAATTTTACATTCTCAACCCGTTCCTTCAGAATTTTTTCTATCGTTCTGAAAACAATGCTTTTGCCGCAGCCCGGACGTCCGAATAAAAAAATATTCATATAAAAATCTCCGCAAGATAAGCGGATTCCTCTTTCAGGACATCCATGCTGCCCAGCAGGTCGTCCATGTCCCTTACGGCGGTTTCAACCACCACGACCTCCACGCCTTTTCTCTTGAACATTTCCGCCAAGTTTTTTAGATTGTCTTTTTTCAAAAAACCCTGCTGCCTGTGAAGAGGAGGATGAAACTTAAACTCTTTTCCCTTTATCACAAAGTCGTTTAAGTGCACTTCATAAAGAAGTTCCGCCGGAATGCTCTCTACGATCTTCTCGGGCGGGGTTGTTAACTCCTTTTGGCCGAACTGCGGAAGAGCCCGTGTAAACCAGTGCCCTATGTCAAAACAGTACTTCACATCCAAACCGTATTTCCGCACGGAGTTTATCAGTTCCATCATCTCATCGTTCTCAACGCCTATTATGTCGAAAGCCGTGTTGTTTTCCACATGCAGAATTATTCCGTTATCCCTGCAATACTCCGCAAGTTCCTTTATACTTTTTATGAGCTTCTCTTTCACAATAACCAGATACTTCCCCACCGCCTGATAAAAAGGCACGCTCCCCGGATGCATATTTACCAGATTGGCGCCAATCCTGACCGAAAAGTCAATATACCGCTTCATAAGATCGCAGGCGAGGATTCTATCTTCTTCCTGAAAAGTCGCCACGCTCTGAGCGACAAAAGTGTAAGGGAGATGCACCGAAATGGTTACGCCTTTCGCCTCGGCATAACTCTTTACCGCAACCGTTTCCTCATCAGTCATAGCGAGAAAAGGGTTAGGCACCCCGCCGTCCAGTTCTACGTGATTCAGACCTATGGCCTTTATCACGTCAATCTGATTTTTAATATCCCTCTTGGACTTATTCTGAACGGTTGCATCCATGTCCGGAACCGTAAGTTTCCCGCTTTTAAGGTCCTGTTTTTCCGAATCGCTGAGAAAAGTCGTCTCCAGCATGTTCGTAAAATTTCTGCCTAACTGCATACCCCCCCCTTATAATCTAATTTTTTCGAAGTGAACCATTTTCACAAAATCGCCGTATCTCTTTTTTAGTTCCTGAGGCCGCAGCGACAAAAGACGTTTTACGCCGAAACCCGAAACGGTAAAAGACGACATAACCGTCCCGTAAGCGATTGCCTTTCTTATACTCTGCCATGCGAAATTCCCCGTTTTTGCAATGTAACCCATAAATCCTCCGGCGAAAGAGTCTCCGGCGCCGGTGGGATCAACGGCATTTTCAAGAGGAAAAGCGGGAAGAAAAAACATGCCGTTTTTTGTAAAACAGGAAACGCCGTATTCGCCTTTTTTTACGACCACAATCTTCACGCCTTTCGAAAGAATGCTTTTTGCGGCTTTTATTATGTTATGCTGAGAGGTAAATTCCCTGATTTCCGCTTCGTTAATCATCAGCGCATCAAGTTTCGGGATAATGCGCTCCAGCGCTTTTTTTCTGTTTTCTATCCAGTAATTCATCGTGTCGCCGGCGACAAAACAACCGTTGTTTTTTTTCATTTCGTTCAGAACCTTCATCTGCAGGACAGGGTCGATGTTTGCCAGAAAAAGAAATTTTGACGAAAGAAGCGGCGCTGGAATTTTCGGGGAAAAATTCTGAAAAACGTTGAGCTGGGTATCAAGCGTCTCCGCCGTGGACAAATCCCACGAGTATTTCCCTTTCCACAAAAAGGTCTTACCTTCCGCTTTTTCAATTCCCGAAACATCTATCTTTCTTTTTGAAAGTTCTTTGAGAAAACCGGCGGGGAAGTCATCGCCGATCACGCCTATAACGGCGACGGGCGCGAAAAAAGAGGCCGCAAGCGAAAAATAAACGGAGGAACCGCCGACGGTATTTTCAACTTTGCCGAACGGCGTTTCAATAGAGTCCTTTGCAATCGAACCTACCGCGACAATCAGGCTTTTCTTTATCTTCATTTTATATATTTGCCGATAATAACGGAAAGTTTCTTTTTATTTGTCTCCTGAATCAGACCGGGCTCCGTCATAATGGCATTTTCAAGAGCCGAGCCGCAGGAACACTTCCTCTCCCCTATTTTTGAAAGGGCGTTTTTTATCGCCTGTTTCGCCACGGACGTATTCCTGTTAAGATTTGCCACGACTCTTTCAACGCTCACTTCCTCGCTCTCTCTCCAAACGTCATAATCGGTAACGTGAGCCATCGTTGCGTAGCAGATTTCCGCCTCGCGCGCGAGAGCAGCCTCCGGCATCGCAGTCATTCCTATAATGTCGGCATCTATAAAGCGGTAAAATTTTGACTCCGCCTTTGTCGAAAAGCGGGGTCCTTCGATAATTGCAAAAGCACCGCCACTGTGAACGGCGGCGCCCGTTGCCTTCACGGATTCGTACAGGACTCCGGAAAGCTCGGAGCAGTAAGGCCTCGCGAACTGTATGTGGGCGACGACGCCCGAGCCGAAAAACGTGTTCCGTCCGCGTGATTTCGTGTTGTCGAATATCTGGTCGGGGATGACGATGTCCGTCGGCTTGTATTTTTCTTTAAGCGACCCGCAGGCGCTCACCGATATGATTCTTTCGACGCCGAGTGTCTTTAAGGCGTAAATGTTTGCCCGGGAATTAACCTCGGACGGAAGAATTCTGTGCCCCCTGCCGTGGCGCGGAAGGAAGGCAATCATACGGCCGTTCAATTCCCCGCATATAATCGAATCTGACGGCTTGCCGAAAGGCGTTGAAATATCCACCTCTTCCACGTTCAGGAGACCTTCCATATCGTAAAGGCCCGAACCCCCGATGACAGCCAGTTGAATTTTTTTCACCTTCTACTCCTTTGTAATTTTTCCGAACACATCGAAGAACTCCGTCATCACGGCGGGGAAAGGCAACCTCTGCCTGGTCCTGCATTCTGCGGCAAATGGGTGCCCGCCGCCGGTAATTTTATCCGATTGAAATTTTTTCTGCATGGAAAGCGCAAGGTCATGCGCAAAATTTCCGCAGTGAATTTTGCCGTTTCTGGACCTGAACGAAAAATGCACGCCGCTGCCGCCCATTTCTGAAACCATTATAAAAAGCGTATCGGAAGAAGCGGCCGGCAGCCGGTAAAGAGCGACACTTCCCGCCATGGGCATAAGTTTAACATTGGAACCCATAAAAAGATAAATGTCCGTATCTTTGGCAGTCGCCGCAAAAATTGAATTTTTCATCAATTCCATCGTGCAATTCCAGTCGGAAAGATAATAGCCGAAAATTTTGGATGCCTTAGTCGCATCCGGCAGTGCCTTGATAAAATCTTCTTCGGTTGAAATCTCTTTATACTTATTAAGCCAGGCATCAAGATTTTTGAAAGCGAACTCTCCCGTCGTTATGTCCTTCAACTCCCCGTCACGGTCGTTGTAGAAATACTGGAAACCGCCGCCGCCGAGGGCAAAAATAATTTCGGCAATCTGATTCAAAAGCGTGGTTTTTTCTCGCTGCTTCACTTCAAACATCGTGGGACGGGACGAAATACGCCCGAGAAGCCACCGGTATTTTTCTTTTACCTCGTCGTAGAACGGCCTGACATAATCGGAAATATCCTCCGTCGCCGGCTCCACCGCCCAGTCCCCCTTCAGCCCTATGAGCGAGGCAATATCCAGCGCCTCCCCCGTAAAACCGGCCGAGGACGCAAGCATGTGCGCAACGAAACTCGCGGAACACCTTTGGTAGCCGCCGAGGACAGGGTTCACCACGAGAATTTTCTTCAATTCCTGCCCGAGCAGAGGGTGATGGTCAATCACGATTATGTTTGAATGGATTTGGGCATATTCGTCGTAATAGCCCATCGTCGCTTTGTCCACCACAAAAACAATATCCGGTTTCAGGGCGCCCACATCGCGCGCCAGGCGTTCTTTTTCAAGTTCCATCACGGTCGGGATTTTCATACTGACCCTGATATTCCTGCTCTCAAGAAAACGCTTGAGGATAATCCCCGCGGTCAAACCGTCGGGGTCATCGTGAGTATAAACAAGCGCTGTTCCGGATGAGGCGGCATTTATCCTGTCCAAAACTTCCGTCATTGCGAGCCGGGCAGATTCTTTCTTCAAAAATTCTTTGTAAGTCATTTACCTAAAATTTTCTCAATCACAGCGTCAAACTGCCCGATTAGAAAAGAAACGCTTTCCTTTGAATTGTCAATAACAATGTAATCGGAGGTGAAAAATCCATTTAGTTTTTCCCTGTTTTTGAGATAAATCTCCTCTGTATCGTCTTTCCTGTAATAGGTATTCATCAGGTCGGGGGGCACAATGTGGTCATCGAGAACGCTTCCTTTCTGTTCTTTGAATCTTTTTTCATTCCTCGCAAGGCAGACCTCAAACGGGCAGTAAATGTAAAGAATAAGCGCCTTTGAAAATGTTGCAGCTGAAAAGTTTTTAAGAGAGGCCTTATAATTGTCCCGGGCAAACTCCACAAAAACAATGTCATTTTTCTTTTTTACGTCGGGAAGCCGCCTGTTTATCGTCGCCAGAACTTCGTCCACTATTGTCCAGTCGGTAACCTCAAAACCGCCGGCCTTTCTTACATGCCTTTTGAAGGAGGTGTCTTTGTCAAGCAGTTCCTTCAGAATAGGAAAATCGTCCATGCGTTTCACCCTTTTGTACTTTCCGGTTTCCCTGAGGCTCCGCACAATCGTTTCATAGACGAAGGATTTTCCGCAGCCGGGACGGCCGAGGAGAAAAACGTAATCTTTCTTCATTACTTCTATATTTTAAGGCATTCTTTCACATATTTCATTTCTTCCTCAACCAACTGCTGCCTTTGCGCGACCTGTTCCTTTGTCTTCGCCGCTGTTTCAAGAATTATAACCTCCGGTTCAAGACCGCGGACAATCTCCCCATAAGCAACCAGATTCTTTCGCTGGAGCGGACCTTCCGTGAGATGGAGCGGCGGATGAAACATAAACTTTTTCGGGACATAATCGTTAAGGTGCAGTTCTTTTACGAAATCCTTCGGTATTTTTTTCATCACATTTTCCGGATTCTCGGGAACGGGTTTTGCCTTACCGCCCGGGGCGTCGGCGCGCGTAAACCAATGACCTATGTCAAGATTGAAATAAACCTCAGCGCCTTTCTCCCTGCACTTTTTTACGACCCTTATGATGTCTTCCGGCTCAACGTAAATCGTGTCAAAAGAAACGTTGTTTTCTATGTGAAACTTACAGGGTTTCGCGTATTCGGCAAGTTCCGTCACACTTTTTATAAGGGCAGCCTCGATTTTTTCCATCCACAGGGGGCTGTCCATATAAAACGGCGCCGTCCCGGGATGCATATTCAGATATTTAGCCCCGATATTCTTCGCAAAATCAATATAAATTTTCTGAAGGCCGACCGCCCGGCTCCTGTCTTCATCCTGAATACACGCCACACCGCTACCAATGCCGGAATAAGAAAGATGCACCGAAAGGGTGATGTCGTTTTTGGCGGCGTAATCCCTTATTTTGAAACACTCTTTCTCCGGCATCGTCCCGTACGGCGACGGCATATCGGCATCAAGCTCAATATGGTTCAGCCCGAGTCCGCGCGCTCTGTCAATTTGAGAAATGACTCTCTTCTTAAACTCGACAATTCCGAGAGCGTTCATGGAAAACAGGTCAAGGTCGCCGCTGATTATTCTGGCGCGCTCCGATTCAGACAAAACATCCACAACAAACAAATTCGTAAAATTACGCCCGATTCTCATCATTATTTTCCTCCATTTCGTAAATGTTCAGTGAACACCGTTAATAAATGTAGCGTGCGAGCTTGCTCGCAAATGAAAGCAAGCTTTCATGCTACAAATGACACGCCGTTCACTGATCTCTTACTCCTTTTCTTCCTCCCTAACAGGGCGGCGCCTGCCCGCCTGTGGCGGGGGAGGGTGACACCCCACGGAGGATTCTTTTCTGTACTTTCTGTATGCCAACGGAAGAAATGATTTTACCAATTTTTCCGTCTTATTGCAAGCACTGAAAGTGAATCCGCCTCTTTATTTTTCTTTCTGTCTATGTGCTCTATACGGAATGTAACCGACTTTTTTGAAGAAATCCTTTCGATTTTTTTTCTCACCTTTTCCAGCAGAACAATAATATTCCCGTCATTAACCCTCCATCTGCCCGCTACCTGATTGACAAGCAGAAGAGAATCCGAAAAAAAAGAAACCGCCGAAGTTTCTTCCAAAATTTTCAGAATTTCGCCCAGGGCAATATCCAGCGCCTCATATTCAGCCTGATTATTCGTTCTGCGGCCGAGAAATTTAGAGATTTCTTTCACCTTTACGGCATTCCTGTAAATAACCGCCCCCGCACCGGCAGGTCCGGGGTTCGGCTGCGCGGCTCCGTCAACATAGCAAGTAAAACGCGGCCGGTTCTTATTTTTCCGTTCTTTTATTTTACTTTTGAAACAGGAAACTGCCCCGATAAGAATTTTTCCGGCTTCTTCTTTTTTTAAATACGGGAATTTTTTGTAGAGTGCCCTGAAACTTTGATTTTCCGCAAGGAACTCAAGAACCTCTTTCGCGCCAGGGTCGGCGGAGGAGGTATTCTTACCCCTGCCGGTTTTCATCTAAATAAAGAATCCTGCCGCAGTTGTCGCAAAGAGTCAGGCGGGAAGAGGCAACCTCATTTACCTTCTGTTTTGTCAGAAACATGTTGCAGCCGCTGCAGGAATTATTTTCGTTCAGCAGCACGACGGCAACACCGCCTTTTGAGTGTCTTATTCTTTCGTATTTTTCGATTGTTGCCATGTTTTTTTCATCACGCCGGAATTCATCAACAAACCGCTCCCGTTCCAAGTTCAATGCCGTCACCTGCTTAATCAATTCCTCGCTTCGGAGCTCAAGGTCATTTTGAGTATTCTTTAATTCCCCCGTTTTGCGCCCCGATTCAATTTTTTCCTTATTTAGACCTTTTTTCTGCGCCGCCACGAAGTCCATCAGCGCGAGTAATTCGTCTTCAATTTCAGAAACCTTCGCTTTTTTTTCATCTATGCTCGTCTTAAGCGTTTTATACGCTTCATTCGTTTTAACGGAGTACAAATCGACCTGCATTTTTTTTATTTCGCCTTCGAGCGCCTGGAGGTCGTTTTCAAGAGATTTCTGCTTAACCGCCTCATTCTTATATTTTTCATCCGTGTTTTTCAGATTTTCATTGATTAGATTAATATCTTCGCTGATTCGACTGATTTTTTCAGGCGTATCGTTTATCTCTTCGGAAAAAGAATCCAAACGGCTGTCAATTTCCTGCAGTTTCACAAGGGATTTAATTATTTCATCCACACATATCCTCGTTCTTACTTCGATGGGCACATCTGGATTCGAACCAGAGACCTTTGCGATGTGAACGCAACACTCTAACCAGCTGAGCTATGTGCCCAACTGGGCCCGGTAGGACTTGAACCCACGACCAACGGATTATGAGTCCGACGCTCTAACCAACTGAGCTACGAGCCCATTGATGGAAGGGGACAGGTCTAGAACTGTCCCCAACCATTCAAGCGTAAATTTAATTATACAAATTTATTCCGTTAAAATAAAGAATTTCCGAAGGATATCAAACAACTGCGCTTTTTTAAAGGGCTTCAGCAGAAAAGCGGTCGGACCGGCCGGACGGTGCATTTCATAAATTTCCTTGTCTTTGACATATCCCGAAGCAAAAATGACGGGCATATTTTTAAATTCCGGATTTTCTTTAATTTCCCGGATTGCCTTCCAGCCGGAAACCCCCGGCATAATAATATCCGTTATCACAAGGTCCGGATTGAAAACGGGAACCTTCTCCTTCAGTTCCAGACCGTTGACGGCTTCTTCCGTATCATAGTCCTTCAGCAGTGTTTTGAGAAGAATTCTTATCGTATTGTCATCATCGGCAATAATTATTTTTCTCAATTTTTTTCTACCAACATTTTCATCAATCTCTTTTACCGGCAGCGGCGACCCGAGCATCTGTTCGGCAGACCTTATCAAATTTTCCTTTGCCTCATCCGTTTCCGGAAACGTCAAATACTTTGTAGCGGGAGCAACGTTTGAGACCTCAATTTCTCTCGGCAGGAGTACGATAACCGGAATAGAAAACTTTGAGGTAATCTCCCTGCATATATCATAAATACTCATCTGCGCAGATCCCGAAAGAAAATAATCAATCAGACAAATTCGGGGTTTCTCATCGGACAGAAATTTCAGCAAGGTGTCAAAATTTCTCGCTTCCAAAAACTGACAATCAAATTTCCTGAAAATTAACTTGAGTTTAAACCTTCTGTCTATATTTTCGTCTGCTAATAAAATTTTCATTATATCAAACGCTATCCCCCGAAAATTTTCCTGAAAAATCCCTTCGGTTCCGAAACTCTCTTTACTCTTCTCGTATATCTTCTCGTGTTTCCGAATTTATCCCTGGCCAGTATTTCGATTTCATGAGATCCCCTCGGAAGATAAATAATCTGCGAAAAGGTGCCGTCCTCCTTCAATTCCGCACTCGTCGCATCGATTGTAATCCTGTCAAGATCCCCGCTGGAGGATCCCCTGACCTCGATGAATTCATCGTAGACATTAACGTCCTCTGGTGGGTAAAGAATGATAACCTCTATTCCTTTGCGGGCTCTGTTTATCTCGAAACTCTGGATGGCGGAATACCCGCCTTTCTGCCCGGCGTACTTTATCCTGTAATAGTATTTGCCGTCGAGAAGTTTTATCAATTTCGACTGAATCGAGTGCGGGGAACCCTCCAAAACAATCTGGGAAAAATACTCGTCCAGCGAAATCTCGATACATTCTATCTTTTTTATGGTTTTTCCCGATGCCTTAATTTCCTTTTCCAGATCAACTTCTTCCGGTTTAAAAACTCCTAAATTCTGAATATTCCCCGCCTTAAACTGAAAAGTCGCGGGAAGCGTTATTTCTTTTTTCATTCTTGCAATTTCATCCACGGAAGGCATCTTGATCTTCCGCGGGTTCAGAGGGACTTTCCCGAGTTCGATTTTGGAACCGAAGCCCTTTGTTAATTCTATTCTTTTCCCAGCGCCCACGACGTCAACCTTCCCGTCATAGACCTCAATTTCCGCCGATTTGTCATTATAAACTTTCGCCTTAAACAAACCGTCCGATTTCGGCTCAATGACTGCCGAGTCGGTCAAAATCTTCGTCTTTGAAAAATATATTTCCCCCCTTATCAGCCCCACTTCCTGCTCCATTTCTCTGGGTTTTATGACAGCGAGGGTGTTGGGGGAAATTTTTGTCACTTCTTTTGTCGGGAAAAGAATCGTCGCATACGATTCGCTGAAAGTCCTTATGGCGTCCTCGTAAAAAATTTTCTGTTCTTCAACCGCATCCCTGAAGACAGTTTCCCCGCGAACGCGGAAATCCACTCTATTTATTTTCTTTATAAGGTGGGCGGCGCGCATGGACTTTTTTATTTCTTTTACGGGGACCAGCAATTTATCACCCGGACGTATCAAATCGGGGTTGCCGGAATTAAGGACATTGTACTTCAGCAGTTCCGGCCACCTCGTAGGATCTTTCAGATAAAGATCCGCTACCCCGTGGAGCGTGTCTCCCGGCACGACTCTTATCATCTGAAGACCTTTTTCTTCTTCCTGCGCAATTGTAAAAGAAACAAAATAACAAAGTAACAAGATTGTCAGGGCGGCGCTTTTAATAAAATTATCCAATTTCATTTCTTCCCGTCTTGCCCTCTTGCTCTCTTTTAACTTCCCCATTCTCTTTATAAAGGTCCTTCGGAATCCAGAAACAAAAGACAGAACCTTTGCCGAACTCGGATTCAGCCCAGATTTTACCTAAATGCGTTTCTACGATATATTTGCAGACGGTAAGGCCCAGACCCGTCCCTGTTTTTTTCAGAGCCGTGTCGGAAACCTGATGAAACTTTTCAAAGACTTTTCCGATTTCCTCCTTCGGGATTCCCTTACCCGTATCCGCCACCTCCAAATAAATTTTACCTTTTTCCGGATATTCGTCCTTTGCGGTAACGGTAACCGACCCGCCGGGGGCTGTAAATTTCATTGCATTGGACACAAGATTCGTAACAACTCTTTCAATGAGATTCTCGTCCGCCGGAACCAAAACCGCTACGGCCGCTTCCTTAAAAGAGAGATTCACCTTCATGCTTTTCGCCTGAGGATAAAAGAAATCAACAATGCTGCGCGCAAGTTTATTAACGTCAACCTCTCCGAGATTCAGAACCATCTTTCCAGCCTCAAGTTTTGAAACATCAAGGAGATTGTTAATCATCGTGAGCAATTTTTCCGACGACTCGTCCATTATTTTAAGAAAATTTTTCTGCTCCTCGTTCAGCTCTCCGGCGCTCCCGTCTATCATGATTTCAAGAAAGCCGCGTATTGAAGTCATCGGGCTTCTCAAATCATGCGTGATGGAATGGAGAAAGTCCTCCTTCATTTTTGCCAGTTCTTTTTCAAGCGTTATATCTCTCAAAGTTATAATGCTGCCCAGAGCAACACCATCTCTTGATGTTACCGAATATTTGTTCGCTTCATAAAATTTCGGCATATCATCATGGGAAAGGTTTATTTCAATCCTTTCATTTTCATTTTCATTTTTCTCCGCACGAAGTTCCGCAAAAGCCAGCCGGGCAACCTGATTACCCACCGCCGCCTGAATAAAATTTCCTATGCACTCCTCCCCCAGCGATAAAATCCCGCGCGCCATTTCATTTGCAAGAATAATCTTTTCGCTGTGGTCTATCATAACAAGACCGTCTTTGATTGAAAAAACCAGCGCGTCAAGTTTGTCCGCCTGCATCTGGTCATATTTTTTCATTTCTTCCATCATGAAATTAAAAACATCCGCCAGGTCGCCGATTTCGTCTTTTGATTTGACTCTCACCGGCTCCGAAAAGTCCCTTCCGGCAACCCGCGCCGCCCCTCTGCTCAAGTCAAGCAGCGGACGCGAGATGCTTTTGGCAAGATAAAATGCCAGAAAAAAAGCAATTAAAGAAATTGCAACTATCTGCAAATAAGTGTACCGGAGAAGATTGCCGGAAAATTCCTTGATACTGGTCTTGACCTTGGCAACCGGAGCGTAGGCGGTTGACTTTGTCTGCCAGACGACAATGCCCCAGCCGGTCGTTACGGCGCCGCTGATGGCCCCGATCATCGGGATGTTGTTTATCCCGTTAAACTCCGAACTCGTGGGTATGGAAGAAGCTATAAAACCCTTGATAAACGGGAGAAAACCGATGTTTTTCTGTTCAAGCATTTTTTCTCTGTCGGAATGCAGAATAATTTTTCCGGAACCCGAGATGACAAAAATTTCCTCGCCTGCGGAGGAAGGGGCATCCTTAATCTTCTTGAGGAGACGGTCCATGTTTAACACGGCGTAAACAAACCGCGATTTTCCGAAGCAATATACATAATCAATAATCGGAAATTCCCCGTAAAAACGAACATCGCCGGTTGCAAATTTGCCCGGCAAAAGACCTTCGGACAATTTTGCTATTACTTCCCGGTTGAATCCCCATTCCGGAGGAGCATAAAATGCGGGTTTGCCCGAATTTTCATATACGGCAATCGCCACAAATTCCCGCGTGGTTGCATACGTGGCTTCAACAACCCTTTTTCTCTGCGGGTTCGTCAGGTCGGGACGTTTTAAGCCGTCCACCACGATTGAAATGTTCTGAAGAATATTCGAAAAATAGTCGTCGATGAAATCCGCCATCCACATTGAAAGATGGTTTTGCTTGTCAAGAATCGAAGTGGCGAGGGAATCCGAAGAAATCTCCTCAACATTTCTTGAAAGGTCTCTGTTCATCAGGATTGCCCTGATGCCCATTACCGCAAGGGGTATCACGCTGATAAAAATCATAATTAACGCAAATTTTTTAAAAAAGCCGGACGATTTTTTCATACTTCGGGAACAATCACAAGAGTAATTTCTCCTTTAATGTCTCCTGCCGCCCATTCAAAAAATTCCGCAGGCGTACTGAAAGAACGGTATTCTTCATGCACTTTCGTCATTTCCCTCGCCAAAAAAATTCCGCTGCATCTGAAACCGGCGCATAAAATCCGCGCTGTTTTACGGACTTCTCTTTTTGTTGTCAGCGCCACGACGGGAACGCCGATTTCAAAATATTTTTCAAGGACTCTCTTAATCTTCCCCGAACTCTTCGGCAAAAACCCTGTAAAAACAAAGTCCTTAATTTTATAAGGACAGACGCTTAAAGCCGCCGCCAGGGCGGTCGGGCCCGGAACGGGAGATACATTTATTTTCAGTTCTCCTGCTTTTTTTACGAGCAGATGCCCGGGATCCGATATTAGCGGTGTCCCCGCCGAAGTTACAAAAACGCACTTTTCCGCATTCCCGGCTCTCGTAAGAACATTCACTGCCTTTTCCGGGCTGTCTGCGGAATACTGCATAATAAATTTGCCTTTTATACCCAGCGCCGAGAGCAATTTCCTGCAGATTTTTTTGTTTTCGCATATGATGGCATCAGCTTCAGACAGCGTTTGCCTGGCACGCTCCGTTATATCCGTAAGACAACCTATGGGTGTGGCAACAACTTTCAGTTCTCTCACATTTTTACCCTGTCAGAAGACCCCCTGCCTAAACGAGTTCTACTACCGGGGTGAACCATTTTCAGGAATTCTTTTGCTATTTTCGGGTCGAACTGGCTGCCGCTCCCCTTTAAAATTTCCGCAACCGCTGCCTTTTTTGCCATTGCTCCGCGATACGGCCTTGTCGAAACCATCGCGTCCCAGGCATCGCAGACCGCAATAATTCTTGCCCCTAACGGAATCCGGTCGCCCTTTATGCCCATGGGATAGCCATGCCCGTTATACCACTCGTGATGAAATGCAATTATCGGGACGAATTTGTTAAAAAATTCCGAGAAACCGATAACATCGCTGCCGACTTTGGGATGGCGCTGGATAATTTTTTTCTCTTTTAAATTCAAAGAGGCCGGCTTGAGCAGAATTCTGTCAGGGATTCCGATTTTGCCGATGTCGTGGATCAGCGCGGCATTTCTTAACATCTCCAAAGTTTCCCTGTCTAAATGCAGCCGCATGCCGAGCCGCGAGGCAAGGTCGGCGACCCTCCCTGAATGTCCTCTGGTGGAAGGAATCCTTTCGTCCAGAACCTTGGCAAGTGTTTGAACCGTATCGATGTAGGCGCCCTCCAGCCGGCGCAGAAGATTCTGATTTTCAATGGTCATTGCCGCCTCATCCGCGATAATCGTGAGGATTTTCATTTCTTCAACGGCAAAGGGATTTCTTGATTCTTTGTTGTTTATATTCAGAACACCGACGATGACCCCTCTGATTTTCAGGGGAACGGCAACAAAACTTTTTGAGTAATACTTAATGTGACTTCTTCTTTTGAACCTCGTATCCTTCTCTATATCCTCGCAGAAAATCGCTTTTCCGCTTTCAAAAACCTTGCCGGCAATGCCCTCCCCCGGTTTCAGCGAAGTGCTTTCTACCACTTTTTTTGAAAGCCCACGCGCTGCAACAATTTCAAGTTTTCCCGTTTTTGAGTTAAAAAGCATCAGGGAACCGACTCTTGTTTCCATCAAATTCGTCGCCTCATTAACAATAAGTCTGTAAAGCTGGCGACGGCGGTTTGCCTGGTAAGTGAGCACGTTGTATTCGTGCATGCCTTCGATAATCCTTATCAAATCATTAAACTGCCGTCTATTGACTTCCAGTTTTTGCATTTTCTTTCCTCTTCCCTCTTGCCTCTTCACTTTTTAGTGGCTCCTAACAAGGTCCTTCACTTTCATCAGGCGGACTGTATTCGAGCGTTCCATTTCTTCAAGTTTAAAATTAATATATTTAATCGTTTCGTGCAAGTTCGGAATCATAATATATTCCAGCGAGTTTACTCTTCTTCTGGTAGCGGCAATCTCGCGGCAGAGTTCCTGCATCTCAAACAGGAGGACGCCGGCGAAAACAATCCGGCCAAGCATTTCCGATACTCTCCTAACGGCTTCGTCCCAGTAAACAACACTTTCCGCCGGTTCATAATTGAAACACTCCCCCGTTTGTTTTAGTTGAAACTCAGGTATTCTGATGTTGAAAAGCATTTTTGTGCTTTTTGAAAGCGAAACGGATGCGTCGGACAATCCTGCAAGAGAGGCCGCCCTTTTTTCCGATAGAAAACCCTCGCCTAAAAGGGCGAGTGAGGAAACGTTGTTCATTTCACCGGTGACTTCATGATACTTTTTAAAAAATTCGTCTTTCTTTTCAAGAAAAATGCGCATCAATTCATCCTGCTTGTCCTTGAGGAGTTTCCAGCCGCGCCGTGCCAAAGCAAGCGATTTCTTCAGCCGCTGCATTTCCATTCTCGTCGGATTTACGTTAATTCTCATTATCCTTTATTCATATATTTCTCGATTTCCTCGTCCTTGACACGCTTCAGCTCTTTTCGGGGAATTCCTTTAAGAAGTTCCCATCCTATGTCAAGCGTCTCTTGCAGAGTCCTGGACTCAAAAATCGACTGTTGTACAAATTTCAATTCAAACTCGTCCGCAAACCTTACAAAGCGGACATCCTCTTCCGTCAGAGATGCTTCCCCCAATATCAGTGCAAGTTCCTTCGCCTCCTTCCCGCGGGCGTAACAGGCAAAAAGCTGCGCCGTAACGTTGCCGTGGTCGGCGCGCGTCTTACCCTCTCCTATGCCTTTTTCCTTTAACCGCGAAAGGGACGGAAGAACGTCTATCGGCGGGTAAATCCCTTTTCTGTTCAGCGCTCTTGAAAGAATCACCTGGCCCTCCGTAATGTAGCCCGTCAAATCCGGAATCGGATGGGTTTTGTCGTCCTCCGGCATTGTAAGAATAGGAATCTGCGTTATGGAACCCTTTTTCCCTTTAACTCTTCCGGCTCTTTCATAAACAGTGGCGAGGTCGGTATACATATAACCCGGGTAACCGCGGCGTCCGGGAATTTCCTTTCTCGCTGCGGAAATTTCCCGAAGGGCGTCGCAGTAATTCGTCATATCCGTCAGAATAACGAGAACGTGATGGTCTTTTTCAAAAGCAAGATATTCCGCCGCTGTCAGAGCCACGCGCGGCGTCGCAATTCTTTCAATAGCGGGGTCATCCGCCAGATTTATAAAAAGAACGCTCCGTTCAAGCGCGCCGGTCCTTGCGAGGTCTTTCTGAAAAAACTGCGCTTCCTCAAAAGTGATGCCCATCGCGGCGAAAACGACGGAGAATTTTTCTTCCCTGCCGACGACACACGCCTGCCTCGCTATCTGAGCGGCAAGCTCGTTGTGGGGGAGTCCGGAGCCGGAAAAAATCGGGAGTTTCTGCCCCCTGACAAGCGTTGTCATGGCATCAATGGCGGAAACGCCGGTTTGTATAAATTCCTCGGGATACGCCCTCGCGTAAGGATTTAACGGAGCGCCGTCTATATCCAGCTGCTTCTCCGCAATCACATCTCCGCCGCCGTCTATAGGGCGGCCTATACCGTCAAAAATCCTGCCGAGAATTTCCTCGGAAACGCCGAAATGCAGCGTCTTTCCCAAAAAAGAAACGCCCGCGCCTTCAACGTCGATTCCCTCCGTCCCTTCAAAAAGCTGAACCAGCGCGCTTTCCCGCGAAACATCAAGAACCTTACCCATGCGCTTGCGGCCGTCCCTGAGCCGTACGGAGGCGACTTCAGAATAACCCACATTTTCAATATCCCATACCCTGATGAGCGGCCCCTGAACGCTCCTTATGCTTTTATATTCCTTCATTGTTTTCTCCTCCGCTGGAAATTAGACCGCTTAAGTCATCTTTCAGAGCTTTCTCGACCTCATCCAATTTTTTGATATCCATATACTTCATTCTCGCAATCATGCTTTTGGACGGGATATCTATAATTTTCTTTATGCCTGCGTTTTTCTCCACCGCCTGTTTCGCAAGACGGAAATACATCATTATTATGGAAAGCATTTTATACTGTTTTTTCAGCGTGGTATAAGAGTCCTGTGGGTCAAAAGCGTGCTGGTGAAGAAAATCCTCCCTGAGAATTTTGGCGGTATCCAGAATCAGGCGGTCTTCATCCGAAAGCGCCTCGACGCCCACAAGCCGCACAATTTCCTGAAGGTCGGACTCCTCCTGCAGAACCTTCAGCGCGGCGTTGCGCGCGGATAGAAAGTCCCTTATGTTATCCCTGTCGTAATAATCCTTTATATCGTCCAGGTAAAGCGAATAAGAGTTCAGCCAGTTGATTGCCGGAAAATGCCTCTGATAAGCGAGTTTATCCTCAAGCGCCCAGAAAACCTTAACCATTCTCAAAGTTGCCTGAACGACAGGGTCGGACAGGTCCCCCCCGGGAGGCGAGACCGCGCCTATAACCGAAACGGAACCGTTTCTCGGAGGATCTCCGACGGAAACGACTCCGCTGCGCTCGTAAAAACCCGCAATCCGGGATGTCAGATACGCCGGGTAGCCCTCCTCGCCGGGCATTTCTTCCAGACGTCCCGACATTTCCCTCAGCGCCTCCGCCCAGCGGGACGTGGAATCCGCCATCACCGCAACGTCAAAACCCATATTCCTGAAAAATTCCGCAATGGTGATTCCCGTATAAACCGACGCTTCCCTTGCGGCGACGGGCATATTGGAAGTATTTGCTATAAGGACTGTTCTTTCAAGCAGAGGTCTGTTTGAGCGGGGGTCAATCAGCTCGGGAAACTCCGTAAGAACGTCCGTCATCTCGTTCCCCCGCTCCCCGCAGCCGACGTAGACCACCACGTCGGCCAGCGAGTACTTGGCCAGCAGCTGCTCGACCACCGTCTTGCCGGTGCCGAAGCCCCCCGGGATGATGGCGCTCCCCCCCAGGGCGATAGGGAAAAGAGTGTCCAAAATGCGCTGGCCGGTCACGAACAGCTCGACCGGGTCCAGTTTCCTGGTGTAGGGGCGCCCCTTCTTCACCGCCCACTTGCGGATCATGGTGATCTCGGTGCCGTCCTGGAGGCGGGCCACCGGCTCGG
>JBDRMV010000114.1:0-13335 GCA_043811795.1 bacterium
TGACGGGGGAATTTATTGAAGCAATGAAAATTGCCGCAAAAGCCGCAAACAAAAAAGGCATTCCCGTCGTTCTGGATGTCTGCGGCGCAGGTGCGACGAAATTCAGGGATGAGAAGTCGCTTGAAATCTTAAACGAAACAACGATAAACATAATAAAGGGAAACTCTTCGGAGGTTGCGAGGATTGCAGGGGAAAGCGTTCGGACAAAAGGCGTTGATGCCCTTGAAGTGGTGGGCGACCTGACGGATATTGCAAAATCGCTTGCGAAAAAAAGAAACTGCACGGTCGTAATCACGGGAAAAGAGGATATTATATCAGATGGTAAAAAAAGGTATTTCGTTAAAAATGGCAGCGAAATGCTCACGCACGTAGTCGGGACCGGCTGTATGGCAGCGTCGGTCATAGGAACTTTCGCGGCGGTGGAGAAAAACCTTGCATATGCTTCCGCCGCCGGTCTTTGCTGTTTTGAAATCGCTTCCGAAATCGCAGCGGAAAAAAGCGCAGGGCCCGGAACTTTCAAGGAAAATTTGTTTGACGCTGTTTACAATCTGAACGCAAAACAAATTGAAACCCGCCAAAGAATAAAAAGTTAATGAGAAAATGATAAGAGGTTATTATTTTATAACGGATGAGGATTTAAGCAGGGCGGGAAATGTCAGCGATGTGAAAAATGCGGTGCAGGCGGGCGTTTCCGTCGTGCAGTTTCGCAGCAAGAAGGGAAACACGCGGGAACTTTTTGAGGAAGCCGTAAAACTCAGAAAAATCTGCAAAGGGATAAAGTTCATTGTAAATGACAGGGTCGATATTGCGCTGGCGGTCGGGGCCTCCGGCGTCCACCTCGGGCAGAAAGATATGCCGCCTGGTGTTGCGAGGAAACTTATAGGGCATGATAAAATAATAGGCGTTACGGTTCATAATCTGAAAGAAGCATCCGCGGCGCTTGACAGCGGCGCGGATTATCTCGGCGTCAGCCCGGTTTATTCTACGTCCACGAAGAAAGACGCAGGCGCGCCATGCGGGGTTTCTCTGATAGAAAAGATAAAGAAAATTTCAAAAGTGCCGGTTGCCGCAATCGGCGGGATAACTTTTGAAAATGCGGGGGATGTCATAAGCGCGGGCGCTGACGCTCTGTGCGCGATTTCCGCCGTCGTGCCGGCGGAAAACGTGAAAAAACAGATAAAAAAATTCCAGTCGCTGTTTTCGGGCTGTTAAAATGTTTGCAGTTTCGGAGAATTTGAAATAAAATCTATATTGTGAAGTATCGAATGAAAAACGGTTCTGCCCTTGAAATTGAGTCAGGCAGCGTAAATTTCAACACGAAACACGGCGCGGAAATATACCGGCGGAGTTTATCTATTCTTCTTGAATGCGCCGTTTCCGAGCTGTATCCGGAAATAAAAATACAGGTGGGCCAGACCCTGATGCGGGGATACTACTACGAGGTGAGCGGCGTCGAATCATTTCCCGAGAACTTCATTGCGAAAGTGACGGAGCGGATGAGAATGATTGTGAGCGCCGACGAAAAATTCAACAGGGTGACGGTTACCCGGCGCCGGTTTCTGGACCTGTGCAGAAAGTTTAACAGGCCGGACAAATATAAAGCGGTGGTTTATCTTCCGCGGCAGGAAATAGACCTTGTTTTTCTCAGGGATTTTTTTGATTTTGTCCTGGCGGAATGTCTCTCTCGCACGCGTTACCTGAAAACATTCCGGCTGATAAAATATAACAAGGGTTTTATCGTGCAGTTTCCCGAACGGTGCGACATTTTGCGTCTTCCGAAAACCGGAGACAGGCAGAGAAAACTCTTCAGGGTTTATAAGGAAACAAGGGAGTGGGACAAAATCCTCGGAATACAGAATGCAGGGGACCTCAACCAGGCGGTGAAGGAAAAAACGGTATCGACCATAATAAAGGTTCAGGAGGCGTTCCACGAGAAAAAAATTGCCCTGATTGCCGATAAGATTAAGACGTTTTTCCCCGGGAAGAGAATAATCTGCGTTGCCGGACCGTCGTCTTCGGGAAAGACAACTTTCCTCAAGCGTCTCGGAGTGCAGATAAGGGCGACCGGACTCGTACCTGTGGAGCTCTCTCTAGATAATTATTTTGTTTCGCGGGAGGAAACCCCGAAAGCGGCCGACGGGGAGTACGACTACGAGTGCCTGGAAGCCGTTGACCTCAAATTTTTCAGGCAGCATATAGACGCTTTGCTGGCCGGCAGGACAATAAGAGTTCCGGAGTTTAATTTCAGGAAAGGCGTCAGGGAAGCGGCCGGTCAGAAAATTGAACCTCTCAAAAATTCGGTCATACTGATTGAGGGCATCCACGCGCTGAATCCGGCGGTATTGCCGCAGATAGACAGAAAACAGGAATTTAAAATTTTCGTCAGCGCCCTGACACAGCTCTGCATTGACAACGACAACAGAATTTTTACGTCCGACCTGCGTCTCGTAAGGAGAATCGTCAGGGATTACAAATTCAGGGGCTACAGCGCTGCGGAATCAATAAAGAGGTTTCCGAAAGTAAGGGAAGGGGAAGACCGCTATATTTTCCCGTTCCAGGCCCGGAGCGACATTTTTTTCAACTCGTCATTGATATACGAGTATGCCGTGATTAAAAAGATGGCTGAAAAACTTCTCAGGCAGATTAAAAAGAGCGATGAAAGTTACTACGAGGCGCGCCGCCTTCTTTATTATCTGGGTTTTTTTCTTCCTGTCTCGCAGGAGGAAGTTCCGCAAAACTCAATTTTGAGAGAGTTTATCGGCGAAAGCAGTTTCCATTATTGATTCAAAAGTTTTCTTCCGACGGCGGAGATGCCTTCCGGAGACGCTCGCGTCTGCGGCTTGCTCCGGCAATCCTGCGGGCATGCTGTCAAACTCCTCGGATTGACGGCTCCGTCAGACACCGTCCACCGTCTTGCTCTTCGGTTTATTAAAGGCAGGTCTTTACTCTACGTCTTTTTTGAAGCGCCGTTTTTGCCCCTCTTCCCTTTTTCCTTTTCTTTCTTTTGCTTTTTCTCCGATTTTTTTCTTGCGCTCAGTCCATTTTTTCAACTGCTCGCCGTTCAGCACTTTTTCAATTTGCCCGTCGCCTGCTTTCCGTATCTCTTGTATTTTTTCACGGAAAGTTTTTCTCTCGGCTTCGATTTTGACCCTGCCTTCTTTAAGAATTTCGGAAATTTGTTTTTGCTGTTCTTCAGAGAGGTTAAGATCTTTTGTTAATTTTTCGATACGCGGCGGCCGTCGCATTTCTTTCTTTTTATCCATTTTTTCCATTCTGCTGTTTTTCTTCATGCCATACTCACACTCTTGTTCGTCATAAGCCCAAGTCGTCATTCCTGCTGTCAGGAGCAGACAGCCGACCCCCAGCCCTTTTAAAATTTCTTTCATAACCGCATCCCCCTTTTAGTGTTTTGTTATTCCACACAGTTAGACGTTTGATTGCTTTAAAAAGTTACAGATTTCGGGCGCATTTGGTATAATAGCGGTAAATGGACGCCACCCTTCCTCCACAGGCGGACGAAGACGCCCGCCGCCCTGATAAGGAATAAGAATGGATGAGAAAGAAACGCTGGTTGTAAAGGACTTTAAATTCTTCGGCGGGAAACACTGCCAGACCGCCGCCCTGAAAAACATTCTGGATTATCGCGGTCTGCATTTTACCGAGGAGCTCCTGCTCGGCCTCGGAGGCGGCATCGGATTCATATACTGGTTCAGTAAAAAGATGCCGTTTCCTTTTATCGGAGGCAGAAATTCAAAGGTTGATGAGTTCGTTCTTAAAATCTGCTCCCGCATCGGCGCGGAGGCGGTTATTTCCAAAACGTCAAGCGAAAAGAAAGCGCACGGAGAATTGAAAGAAGCGCTTCGCAGGGATGAACCGGCTTATCTTTTTGCGGATATGGCTTATCTGCCGTATTTTGAGGTGCCGGAGGAAACGCACTTCGGCGGGCACACGATTGCCGTCTTCGGCGTGGATGAGAAGATGAATAAGGTCTTTATTTCCGACAGGGGAAGGAAGCAGGTAACGGTCAGTGTGGATGACTTGAAAAAAGCGAGGGGCTCAAAGTTTCCGCCGTTTCCGGCGGAAAACAAGATGTTGAAAATGAAATGCCCTTCTAAACAGGGAAATCTCAAAAAAGGCATTGACGAGGCGGCGAAGGAGTGCTGTTTGAGCATGATGAAGCCGCCGATAAGGAACTTCGGTTTTGCGGGGATGGAGAAATGGAGCGCTCAGGTGCTCGGTTGGCCGGAGCAGTTCAGGGGGATGAACCTGCTGGGCTGTCTGCTGAACACCTTTATTTATATTGAAATCGGGGGCACCGGAGGGAGCGCGTTCAGGCCTATGTATGCGCAATTTTTGAGGGAAGCATCTCCACTGGTAAAAAAACGGGGGTTTATGAAAGCGGCGGATTTGTTTGAGGAGTCGGGGCGGGCGTGGAGTGAAATTGCGGCCGCGGCGCTTCCGGATGATGAGCCCCCGCTCGGAAGGATAAGGAAATTGATGTTTGAAAAGAATAATCTTTTTGAAAACATGCCCGAAGGATATTTTGAAAGAATGGCCGCCATAAACGTTGAGATGAATATGATGGTTAAAAAGGCGCTCGGGAAACTGTCTGGCGGAAACGTCTCTTTTTTGCTGAGAAATATGAAACGGAAGATTTTAAAATGCCGCGAAATGGAAAAGAAAGCATTTAAAGAATTAAGTGAAAGTGTTTTTTAAAACATCTTCCGGGGTTCCGAAAGCATTGTCGTCGGCGGATATGCCTTCCGGAGACGCTCACGTGAGGGGCTCGCTCCGGCAATCCTGCGGGTATACTGTTAAACTCCTCGGATTGACGGCTCCGTCAGGCAACATCCGCCGCCCTGTGTGCTGTTATTGCGGATTGTTTCTTAAAGCAAAATTTCAGTCAGTGGTTTTCTTAATCTTGTTGTTATGCTAGCCATTAAGTAAAATTAAAACCAAAGGATGGTAAAATAAAAGTATGATGAGGAGGGGGATGATGAAAAGATTAGTGACGGTTCTTTTGTGTCTGGTTTTTGCCGGCGGTGTTTTTTGGAAAGTTTCTGCGGAAAGTCTGGGCGTCGGCGCTGTGGAGCCCGAGGTGAAAAAAGAAGAGGCGGGCGCGGCTTCCGAAGAAAAAGCGGCAGCAGCGGAGAAAGAAAATGCTCCTGCTGCGGAAGAAACTTTAGAAGATGCCGCCTGTTGTCCGGCGTCAAACGGGTGCGAAGCAGCAGCGGCATACTTAAAGTCGGCGAGTTACGCGGAAAATAATTTGACGGCGGCAGCGGAGAAGGCGTTAGGGGAGATAATAGAAAAGTATCCCGATTCATGGTGGGCGGAAATTTCCTGCGTTAAATTGTCAAAAATGAAACTAAAGGCGGGGAAGAATGAAGAGGGAATTAAACTGCTTGAAGATTTTTCCGTGAAGTATAAGGGAAGTTTACTGGCGGAGAAAGCGGAATTTAATCTCTGCGTGGCGTATGTTCTGAATAAGAATGAGGAAAAAGCCGCTGAACGCCTGGAGAAGTTTATTGTCGATTATCCGTCAAGCGAGAATTTTGCAGAGGCGAGAAAACTGCTGAAAAAAGTTCAAAAGAAGTAATCTCTACCGTTGCGGACAAATAGGCCGCACTACTTACTGCGGAGTAAAAGTATAGTTTTTGAGGAATTGCAGCGAGCGGTTTTTGGCAAGCGGGGCTGTGTGAGCGAGCAAGGCGGCGGATGGTGTCTGACGGAGCCGTCAATCCGAGGAGTTTGACAGTATGCCCGCAGGATTGCCGGAGTGAGCCGCAGACGTGAGCGTCTCCGGAAGACAGCTCCGCTGCCGACGGCAAAACCGCGAGCGATTTGGTTGCTGCCGCCGGCAGCTTTAGGGAGGAATGATGGCTGATTATTTCGGAGAAGTTCACCGCGCCCAGTGGAAGACAAAGACGGGTTTTATCCTGGCGGCGATGGGTTCGGCAATCGGCCTCGGCAATATATGGCGGTTCTCGTACCTCTGCTACGACAACGGCGGCGGGGCTTTTCTTGTGCCTTATTTTATTGCGATGCTCATTGTCGGGATTCCTCTTATGATTCTGGAATTTGCGCTCGGCCACAGGGAGAAGGGCTCCGCCCCTTTGAGTTTCCGCAGGGTTGCCCCGTCGTGGGAATGGGTCGGCTGGTGGTCGGTTATTTTCGTGATGTTCGGCATCGTGATGTATTACTCGGTGATAATTTCGTGGTGCCTGAACTATCTTTTTTATTCCTTTAACCTTTCGTGGGGCGCCGACCCGAATGCTTTCTTTTTTGAGAAATTCCTCGGGCTGACCGCGGGCCCGGGCAGTATCGGAGATATACGCACGCCCATTGTGCTCGGGCTTTTTTTCATCTGGTTTTTTAACTGGGTAATTGTTTACTGCGGGGTGGAAAAGGGAATTGAAAGGGCAAACAAGATTATGATGCCGCTTCTCTTTGCAATGACGGTAATTCTGGTCGTGTGGGCGGTGAACCTCCCGGGAGCGAGGGGCGGTATTGTCAAGTATCTGAAGCCGGATTTTTTGCTGCTCAGGAGCCCGAAAGTATGGATTGCCGCCTTTTCGCAGATATTTTTCTCGCTGTCGCTGGGTTTCGGAATAATGATTGCCTACGCCTCGTATCTTCCGCGCAAAACCGACCTTACGGGAAGCGCGATACTCATCAGTGTCGGAAACTGCGTTTATTCGCTGGTCGCCGGTTTTGCCGTCTGGGGAACGCTCGGGTATATGGCGCACATCAAGAATGTCCCGGTTGAGAAGGTCGTAAATCAGTCGATAGGGCTTGCTTTTGTCGCTTACCCGCAGGCAATTTCGCTGATTCCGTCTTTCGCGCGCCTTTTCGGGGTTCTGTTTTTCGGGATTCTCGTTTTTGCAGGGCTTTCCTCGTCAATTTCAATTCTTGAGGCGTTCACTTCCGCCGTGATTGACAAGTTCAGTTACAAAAGGAGGCCGGTGGTTTCCGTTCTGTGCCTTTTCGGTTTTTTGGGAGGAATGCTTTTTACGACGGGAGCGGGTCTCCACTGGCTGGATATCGTCGACCATTTTCTTAACAGTTACGGCCTTATCACCGTCGGAATTATAGAGTGCCTGCTTATAGGCTGGTTCTTCAAGGCGCAGAAGCTGCGGGGTCATATAAACGATGTTTCCACCACACAGCTCGGGGCGTGGTGGGATTTTTCAATAAAAGTTCTGACGCCCGCCGTTCTGCTGGTGATTCTGATATCAAGTATTTACAGCGAGTTTGCGCAGGCATACGGGGGGTATTCCGTAACCTCGCTGATTCTTCTCGGGCGCGACTGGCTTCTGGCGACGCTCGTTGCGGCTGTGATTGTCTCGCGCTACCCGTGGAAACAAAAAGCGCCCTCGTGAAAGAGGAGATAAATGGTGATGGAGGGATTATGGTTGCAGGGACATCCGCTTGAGGCGGACAATGTGTGTGAATGTTCAGTGAACTCCGTGTCATTTGTAGCATGAAAGCTTGCTTTCATTTGCGAGCAAGCTCGCACGCTACATTTATTAACGGTTTTTGCTGAATATTTACCAATGTGTCCCAGCAATAGAGGAGGTTTTTATGAACGAGTTTGAGTTGCCGAAGAAAGTCGGGAAAGGCGTTGTCGGATTTGCGGTATTTTTCGTGCTGCTGATAATCGCCAGTAAAAGTATCGTCATTGTTGCGCCCGGGGAAACGGGTGTTGTCGTGCTGTTAGGCAATGTGCGGGCGGTTGCGCTCGGAAACGGTCTTCACCTGGTAAATCCGCTGGCGCGGGTTTTCAAGATGAGCGTGAGAACGGAAGAATACACGATGAGCAGTACATCCGCAGAGGGGCGTGTGCGCGGCGATGACTCCATTGAGGCGCTTACGTCGGAAGGTCTCAATGTCCGTCTTGACCTGACGGCTTGGTTCCGGCTGATAGAAAAGGAAGCGCCGACTGTCTATCAGACGATAGGTCCGAACTACGAGGCGAAAATTGTGCGGCCTGCTCTGAAGACGGCCATCCGCGACGCTGTGGTAAAATACACGGCCGCGGGTATTTACACGGAAAAGAGGACGGAGGTTGTCGCCGATATTGAAACGATTCTCAGCCGCCTGACGGCAGGCAGGGGTATCGTCGTAGAAAAGATATTATTGAGAAATGTGATTCTTCCGAAACGGCTGATGGACGCCATTGACATAAAACTCGCCGCCGAGCAGGAAGCGCAACAAATGGAATTCGTGCTTATGAAAGAAATGAAGGAGAAGGAAAGAAAAATCGTTGAAGCCGAAGGCGTGAAAAAATCAAATCAGATTATTGCCTCGGGCCTTACGGAAAGATACTTGAAATGGTACAGGATAGATATGATGAGAGAACTCATTGGTTCACCGAACAACACGATAATTTTTATTCCCGAGGATATGAAAACATCCCCTATTATCAACGTTCCGTCAGGTAATAAGTAAAAACGCTACCGGAGCAGTATAGTTTTAACCGCGGAAATAGCCGGCGAAAATAATTTTAAGGACTATTTTTTGGCTTTGCCGAGAATTCTGAAGACCTTTGTTCCGCATGTAGGGCATTCGCCTTTCATTGCTTTCATGCCGTTTTTCATAACGACTTCCTTACCATTTTTAATCTCAACCTGCTTTTTGCATTTCATGCATCTTCCCTGTGCCATTTTAATTACCTCCATAAAACTTTATCCAAACCGAATTATATTATTTATCTAATTATCGCTTCGGCGTCAACCCCTGCTTCGTTCTTCGCTGGCGGAGCTGCCCCACCAAGGCGGACGAAACGCTTCCGGAGACGCTCACGTGTGAGGGTTTGCACGCCGGAGGCGCACCTTCGGCTCTGGGCGGGGGCAAAATCCCTCTCTCACACAGCCCCGCTTGCTTTTTTTTTGAAATTTTCGTCGAGCATTTTTACGAGCCCTGCGAGAAAGATACAGCCGAAGCCGGCAATAAAAACCGGAGCCGGTTTCAGCATGCTGCAAATAACAGGTATCCCCGTTGAGTTGAATATTTCCGCCGCTTCGGGAAAATGGGAGTCGGCTAATTCCATGCCGAATCTTCCAAAACCGTAAATGAGGACTGTTAATGTTCCGATGGCGCCTGCGGTGACCATTAGGGGGTTTGCGATGTAATTGGAAATTATTCTTGAGAACAGAGGCGTTTCCTTCGGCATGGAATTTTTTATGCTGCTGTATTTTTTGTCAAAAGCGGCGAGGAGCTGTCTGCCGAGTTTGGTTATTTTGCCGTCAACGGTTTGCAGTTCGAGGGTCAGTTTTTTCCGGGTGATGAGTTCGTCGCGGATTGCGTCGGTTAAATTTTCATGGAAAAGGAATTCTATGACGTCGCCCTGTTCTTCAAAACCCGCATCCTCTACGAAGTGCCGGATTGCGTCTTCTTTTTCCAGCAGCACCGCTTTTTCTGATTTGGCTTCAAGGTTTGCCCTTATTTTTCTGACAATCGCTTCAATTTCATTCAGGTCTTGGGTCTGCGATAAGAGATTGTTGAGTTTAATGAATATGTCAGGGCCGTCGGGCTTCCCGCCGGAAAATATTCCTAATTTTTTTTCTATTGAGGACACGAAGTCAGGGTTCAGTATAAACAGTTTGTTGCCGATTCTTTCTCTCCTTTTTTTTACGATAAAATCTATCAGAGCGGGGTTGACTCCCGCGGCAACGAGCATTTTTTCATGCTTCTGAAATGCCTTTTCAATTTTGAGCGCCGCTGTTTTTTTCCTGATAATAGGAATTATCCTGAGAATGTTTTCCGAAATTCTGCCCACCTCGGAGATTACTATTTTCCCCTCCGTTATTCTTGAAATTGAGGACTCCAGAGTGCTCTGCAGGTCAAAAATCTGTTTTTCTGTTGATTTTATCGGGTCTTCGGGTTTAGCCTCGGGGTTTCCGTTTTTCCGAATTTGTTTTTGTTCCGGCATTGTCCGGTATTCCTCCGCTAAAGGTTTTTTCCGGTAATTTTATATCAATAATCCCGCGCCGCTGTCAATCCGCCTGCGCTGCTTTAAACTGCATTATCCTGCAGTATTCATATTCTCTGGGAAAAATGGGGTCAGCTCTATTTCACAGGATGGGGTCAGCTCTATTTTGAAAAATGGGTCACTTCTATTTTTTACTTTTGTATAGTAAGAAAAAATAGAGGTGACCCGATTTTTCAAGAACTGACCCCATAAAATACCATAAAATAGTGACCCATTTTTCTTTAATAACACTTTCATCAAAAATACCCTCAGTATGAATAATGCAGGTTATACATCTCTGAAAAGTAGTGCGGGGCTTTAGCCCTCGTCCGCTGTGGCGGGATGTCCGCCTGAGGCGGATGTCAAAGGCCGTCCCGTGGCGGGGCAAACCCGCCGATAAACCTTTTGTAATTCATCAATATCTCATTATTACCGGGGTCGATTCCAAGCGCTTTTTCAAATTCTTTTTTTGCCTCTTCGCGTAAACCTTTTTTGATATAGCAGATTGCAAGATTATTATAGGCGCGGACATACCGGGGATTAATTCTTATCGCTTCCTTGTGGCACAGGATCGCTTTATCCGGATAACCTGTTTTCTCAAAGCAGAGGCCTAAACTTGTGTAGGCATTAAAGAAATCCGGCTTTATATCAATTGCCTTTTTATACCACGGGATTGCCGTATCATATTGCCCCTGCCTGTAATATGCATTCCCGAGATTATAAAGAGCGGGAGGAAAATTAGGGTCTGTCTTCAGGGCTTTCCCGTATTCCTTGATTCCTTTTTTTATTTCGCCTTTTCTCACATAGCAGATTCCTAAATTCGTATGACCACCCTTATCCTGGGGATTTAATTTTACCGCTTTTTTATATTCCTTGAATGCGTTTTCTTCCTGCCCTTTTTTATCATAGGCGACCCCGAGATTGTAATGGGCGCTTGCGAGGCGGGGATTTATTTTAAGTGCTTTTTCATATTGAATAACAGCATTTTCAACGTCCCCCCGCGAATTATAGATATTCCCCAGATTCACATGCGCAATATCAAAGTTCGGCCATTTTTCGATTGCGCGCTCATATTCTTCCTCCGCTTTTTTCTTATATCCGAAAGAAGAGAAGAACACAGCCCTTGCAAAATGAGAGTGAGAGGCATCCTCCGATTTTCCCTGTACGGGTTCCATTTTATTTAAATCCACACGGTTTTTTACGAGGATTTCCCGGTTTGCCGCATTGTTTTTAAGAAAGATTAACGAAATACCGTCTAAATATACCAATTCCCAGTTCCCGTCTTCCTTTATTCTCTTCAGAACGTCTTCTAAAAAAATAGAGGAATGAAGGAAAAAAACGCAGTTGATATTGAATTTTTTTATTGTTTCCTTCCAGAGATTTTTATCTGCGATTAAAGGCCCGTAGGAATAAAAAAAATCGTCTCCGTAAACCTCGAGCCGGCCGTCAAAGAATACCCTCTCTTCCGGAAAAAGTTTCCAAATCAGATATCCCCCGAGGCTGAAACTGTTGAAAATCCTTCCTTTTATGTTATTTTCAATAAAGAAGTCCACCGCCCGGCAGGGCAATCGGTGTGAAGTTTTGATGCCGAATCTTTTGGTCATCTTGTTCCTTTTCCAGTACCTGTTTGTTGAAACATCATATATCGAAAAAGAAAAAATAAAAATAAGCGCAAGCGAGAATGCCGTTATAATTTTTTTACGGATAGCCGAGGGCTTTAACCCGTCAAAAAAACTGTTAAGGTTCAGCATTATTACCGGCGCTGAAACGATTGAAAAAAGAGCCATATTTCTTCTTGCGGATAAGGCAAGATACAGGAACGGGAGCCAGATAAGGATATATTTTATTTTTACCTTCTTTATGTTGAGCCAGAAAGAAATTATTGAAATAATTACAACGCCTTTAAAGAAAATCAGGTTCTCCGTCGGCATAAATCCTGAAAACGGCGCCTGGAATTCATCAATTACTCTTTTATAGATATTTGATTTTATGCCGATTCTTGTAAAAAGCGTAAAAGGAAACAAGACCCCTTTGTAAGTATAGGGATTCAGGAAACAGGCGAAGATTGACAGAATAAAAATTTTAAGCAGTTTCTTGTCAGGTTTTTTTTCGAACAGATAGCAGAAAATAAGGAAAGGTCCTATTATAAAAAGCCCCTCGGTGTTTACCCATAAAACCTGAATGACCGGCAGGAGCCACAGAAATTTGTTCTTTTCAAGGATAAAAAGGTAAGACGCTATGAAAAGAAACGTGAAAATTTCCGGCCTTACAAAAAACCTTTCGCTTGCGACCTGAATGACAAGGAAAAAAACAAAAAGAGAAATAATCTCGTTCTTCTTCCGCCAGCTGACTTTATAGAGAATAAAAAAGGCGGCAAGCAAAACAACCGTTTTGAGAAGAATCAGGCCGCCGATAGAGGCGATTTTATAAAAAACGAATGCGGTAATCTGGAACAGCCAGTGGAGGTCAATCCATTCATGCTGTGGAACGGTATAAGAAAAAATGTCCTTTACCGGAATTTTTAACCCGCTGAGTATGTATTCCCCTGTTTTAAGATGCCACCAGATATCGGGATTTACCAGATTGTGGAGTGAAAAAACAAAAAGGAGAGCCGTTAAAAGGAGAAAAAGGACAACATTAATTTTTTTCAGCAAAAATTTTGAAAATTTTTCCATAAAGTCGTTTCCGGCGGGATTCAATTTTTAAGATATTTTTTTCTCACTTCGTTATCCGTCTGCCCCGTGTGACTGCGAAGGCTGCACACTAACTCGGCAATTACAGACTGATTTTTTTCTTTCTTCAATCTCTTTATAAGCGCCTTTTTAACGTCGTTTCCTTTAACGTCCTTTAGGTATGACGCGCATCTCATTCTTATTGTGTAATTTTTATTTCCGAGATTTTTGATAAGAATTTTCTTCGCTTCTGTATCCCCGTATCTTGCCAAAACCCAGCACGCTTTAAGTAAAATTTCTGTGTCTTTTTCTTCTTTCAGCGCTTTTTTAAGAACCGGAAAGAAAAATTCTTCTCCCTGATACTCGCACACCCTTACGGTAAGGTCTCTGATTTCTTTTTGAGGGTCTTTAACGAGGTTTTTTAAAGGGGCCTCTAACGACCCTGATTTTATCTTTTTTTCCGCAAATACCATTAAAACGGGCCACCTTACTTTATGGGACGGGTGGCTTAAATACCGAATTAAGAATTCCGCGTCTTCTTCCATGATATTATTCAAAATGCGATGCAGAAAATCCGCAAGGGGCTGGTCGTGAGGCATGAGCAGGTAATATTTATACCAGTCAACTTTTTCAAAAAACGGGACTATTTCGGGAAAGCCGGCTTTCCCTTTATTCGCAAGTTCCGCAACT
>JBDRMV010000115.1:0-8924 GCA_043811795.1 bacterium
CATCGCTATCCACACAGCTAAAAGACATATAAACGGCTAACAAAGCAATGAACCTGACTTTGAATAAAAGTGGGACGGGGCTGATACTTTTAATTTTTTCTGCTGGACAGGAAAGACAGGATGTGATAAAATGCAATAATCAAAGCCGGAGGTTAAATAATGACTGTTGCGGAAAAAATCATTCAGCACATCAGGACGTTGCCGGAGGTAATACAGACGGAAGTGCTCGATTTTGTTGAGTACCTTGAGACTAAGGCTGGAATAGCAGAAAAGGCAGAAAACGATGTAGCATGGTCAGGTTTTTCCTTGTCTCAGGCTATGAGTGGACTTGAATCTGAACCAAGTAACTATAGTACTGATGACCTCAAAGAAGTTTTCTCATGATTCATGAAGGACAAGTCGTCCTTTTTAGGTTTCCACTCCCTTTTTCTGGTAAATCAATTACAGTTTTTATGGAATATGAGTATTGAAATAATATACGATAAGAAATGTCTGGAGTATTGCGCTCCGGGTCATCCCGAGAGGCCGGAGAGAGTGAGTGAGACGGTCGCTCTTCTCAAGAGGGAAAAGTTTTCTTTTATAAAACCGTCGCCTGCGGACGATTCCGACATTCTTCTGTCTCATTCCGTTGAATTGCTTGAAACAGTCAGGGGAGGCGACTTCCTCGAGCCGGATACGCCCGCGCACGAGAACATATATGAGATAGCGCTTCTTTCCTGCGGCGGCGCCGTCAGGGCGGCGGAACTTGCGAAGGATTCAAAGAATTCATTCTCGCTGATGAGACCTCCGGGACATCACGCGACGAGAGACAACCTGATGGGCTTCTGCTATTTCAACAATATAACGATAGCCGCGCTTAAGGTTTTTAAGGGTAAAAAAGTCGCTGTTATAGATTTTGACTGCCACCACGGAAACGGCACGGAGGACATACTCAGGGGCAGGGAAAACTTTCTTTACGTTTCGCTTCACCAGAGTCCCGGCTATCCCGGAACAGGGCTTGTCTCGTCCGGCAATATTATGAATTTCCCTCTGCCGCCCGGAACCGGCGGCGGCGCTTATCTCGGCGCTCTGGGAAGGGCTCTCCGCGGGGTTGAGGAGTTTAATCCCGATTATATAGGCGTCTCCGCGGGTTTTGATTCTTACAGGGGCGACCCTCTGATGGCTATGGCTCTTGACGAGGGGGATTTCGGGAAAATCGGGGCGATGATAAAAGGTCTGGGCAAACCTGTGTTCTCCGTTCTTGAGGGCGGGTATTCGCCGGATTTACCCCGTCTCGTACTCGCTTATCTTTCAGGTCTGGCGGGATAAAATTATTCCTTGCTTTTGTCGGGCGGATTTTATAATATTAAAAAAATCAGCTCTTGACAAACAATAAAACTCCGAATATAATTACAATAGAATAAAAGTTATATTAGTACGGGAGGGGGCAATGAATAGTGCAAGATTAATTGTTACTATTCCAAAAAGCGAATTTAAAAGAATAGAGCAAGAAAAAAAAGAAAAAGGAATAACTCGAAGCGCTTTTATTCACCGGATTATAGAGTTCTTTTTCCGTAAAGAAGATGAGGCAGAAAAAGAAAAGCGGTATATCGCCGGCTATAAAAAGAAACCTGAAAACATCAAAAAAATTACTGCCATGGAAAAAGCAACGCTTGAGACCATAGGAAAGTTCTAATATGCATAGGGGGGAAATTTGGTGGGCAAATCTGCCCAAGCCTATAGGGAAACGACCGGTTGTTTTACTTTCAAGAGATGCAGCATACATTGTCCGTAATGCCGTTACTGTTGCAGAGATCACCACTACGATTCGAAATATACCTGTGGAGGTTCCACTTGGCCCGGCGGAGGGTTTGCCAAAGAAATGCGTTGCCAATCTTGATACGATACTAACCATAAGAAAAGAGAGAATCGATACAAAGATAACTAACCTACCTCAAAATAAAATCAACGACATTGACAAAGCAATAAAATTCGCATTAGATATATCCTGATTGTAAATATTACATTAGATTCGCTTCATCTTAGAAACTAACCTGACCGATAACTACGATTCTATAAACTTTTACCCCACTGTAATGTCTCGCCGGCTCGCCATTCCTGCAGGGTAATTCCGGCGTTGCGCGCCTGAGGCGCATCTTCGACTGCAAGAATAGCTCCTTCCGGATTCCCGTCTTAATGACTATTTTTCTGGGGTTTTATGGTTAGTTAAACCTGCATTATTCATATTCTCTGAGGAAAAATCGGGTGAAAAATCGGGTCACCTCTATTTTTTCTTACTATACAAAAGTAAAAAATAGAAGTGACCCATTTTTCAAAATAGAACTGACCCCGTAAAATAGAAGTGACCCATTTTTCTTTAATAACACTTTCATCAAAAATACCCTCATTATGAATAATGAGGGTTAAACTATTGCTTTTGTCGGGCGGATTTTATAATATTCTATGATTATGTATTTGAAACAACTGGAAATTCAGGGCTTTAAGTCGTTTGCCGACAGGATAAAAATTAATTTTGAAAGCGGCATTACCGCTGTGGTCGGACCCAACGGTTGCGGGAAGAGCAACGTCGTTGACGCTCTGCGGTGGGTCCTCGGCGAAACGAACCCCCGCAGGATACGCTGCCTGCGCGAAAATGACGTTATTTTTCACGGCTCGTCCACGAGACCCCAGGTAGGTTTTGCCCGGGTAAATCTCCTTCTGGACAATTCTTCTTCCTGGCTTAACATTGACTGCTCGGAAGTTCAGATAACAAGGAAACTTTACGCCAACGGCGAATCGGGATATTTCATAAACAACGAGTCCGTCCGGATGAAGGATATAAAAGAACTTTTTATGAACACGGGCGTTATGACGAATTCCTATTCAACGATTCAGCTCGCTGAAGTGCAGGCGATTCTTGAATCGTCGCCGGAGCAGATCAGGGTGCTTTTTGACGAGGCGGCGGGGGTTACTAAATACAGGTCTCACAGGGAGGAAGCGCGCAGAAGGATTGACCGGACGCGCGGCGACCTCGACAGGATACGGGACATTATACGGGAACTTGAGCAGGAGATAAAACTGCTTGATTCTCAGGCGAGAAAAGCGAAGAAGTTTGAGAATCTCAAGGTCAAACTCAGCGAAGGGATGGTAAACAACATCCTTTCAGATTATAAGGAGAATTTTGAAAGGAAGGAAGAACTGAAAAAAAACCTGACTGTCCAGTCCGATAAACACATTGCGTTCAAATCAAAACTTTCAAAAGCCGAGGCCGCGCTTGAGAAACAGAGGATGGAACTTGATGTTTTAGAGGAGCGCCTTGCCTCGCGTCAGGCGGAAAATGCTCTCGCCGTTTCCGAGAAAAAGGTTCTGGAGGAGCGTCTGTCGTTTGCCTCTTCCCGCCTTAAGGCGCTGCCCGGCGAAATGGCGCAGGCATCGCAGAAGCAAAAGCGCGCCGAAAAGGAACTTCTTGAACAAAAGCCGGTTCTTGAAAAACTTTCTTCGCAGAAAGACGAGATTGAAAAAACGCTTAACGAAATAAAGGCCGCAAGCGGGGCGAAGGCGTCCTTGTTTGACGAAAAACTTCAGGCGGCGAAGAGCGTTCTTTTTCAGACGGTTCACTCCCTCGTTTCCGTTTCAAACGGAATAAAGACCGCTGAAGACGGAATTGAGGAACTTGCAGGCAGAATATCTAAAAACAGGGATGACTCGCAAAAGATTGAAAATGAAATTTTACGGTTAGACGGGGAAATCAAAGAGGCGAAAAATAAATCGGCTCAAGCGGCGGAAGAAATTAAACGGAAGGAAGAAATTATCGGAAAACTGAACGCCGGTTACGCCCGGGCGGATAAATTACGCGGGGAACTGAAAGAAAAAGCCGAAGGGCTTAAGATGGATAAACTGCGTCTGGAGACGGGTTCGGCGGGGAAACGGCTGGAATACGAGAGTTTCGTCAAACGCGTTTCCGGCGACCGGGATTTTCTGGGCGATTTTGAAAGCAGCGTGGAAATAGGCGAAAAATGGAAGGAAGCATTTTCGGTTCTTTTTTCCAACTTCCCGAAGGTCGTCTTTGTGCGGAATGCCGGATGTATTAAAAAAATGAAAGACGCCGGAGCGGTTCCTTACATCATTTTTGTTTCGGCAGAGGACATTATTAAATATTCACCAGGGAATCTTCCCTCAGCGGTTCCGCCGGAAGATATTATCAGGGGGAAAAACGAGCATGCGGAAAAATTCATAAAAATTCTCTTTGATAAATTTATTTTTGCGGACAGGGATGCGCAGGAAGGGACGGAAAAATTCATTTTTTCTTCCGACGGCTCGGTCGGGTTTCCTTTCGGGCGCGCTTTCGGCGGTTCCGGAGGCGTTTCGGACGCAGATGAAGATATTTCTTTAAAGGAAAAGGAGATTGACGGCATCGAGAAGCGTCGCAGGGATTCCGAAGAGGAAATAAACAAACTTACCTCCGGCAGGGAAAAGGCTCTTCGCGAAATTTCTTCCCTCAGGGAAGAAGTTATAGAAAGCGGCGCTAAAATAAGAAACCTTGAATCGGCGAAATCCGGCAAAGCGGAGATTCTTAAAGAAATGTCCGCAGAGAGGGCTAATCTTGAAAAGGCGGCGGATAACTTAAGAGCGGAAATAGAGAAAAATAAAAAGGAAGAAATGGTTCTGAAAGAAAAACACCAGATACAGGTGGAAAATCTTTCGTCGGCGGAAAAAACGGTAGCGTCGGCGGAAGAGACGCGGTCTCACATCTCGGCGGCGGAAAATGAGGCGAAGAAGCAGAAGTGCGAGCGATTCATGGTCGAATACGAAGGCGCCTTGTCCTCTGTCGGGCGGTTTGAAGAAGAAAAGTCGGGCGCCATAAAAACCGTTCAGCAGATAAGCAACGAGGAGAAGCATCTCAATGAGCGGGCGGGAAAAATGAAGGACGATATCGATGCTATCGCAAAACGGGAAAAGAAATTTACGGAGGATATAAACGCGCTGAAACAGAAACAGCAGTCGGAAAGAGCCGGGCTGAACGTTCTGCAGAAAAATGTCTCTTCGGTCAATTCGCAGGTTTATGAGACGCAAAAAAGCAAAGAGATAGTAACGGGGGAAATAATGCATCTGGGCGAATCGCTGCAGGCGCTGGAATACCGCCTGAAAGAGGAATACAGTCTTACGGTTGACGAAGGTTTTAAAAAATACGAGCATCCCGTAAAGTTTTCCGAAGAAGATATTATCCGGCTTCGCGCCAGGGTGGAGGCGCTGGGTTCCGTCAATCTTCTGGCTCCGGAGGACTATGAAAGGGTGAAGAAGAGGTATGATTTTCTTATCGCGCAGTCGACCGACCTTGAAAAAGCAATAGAAGACATTACTAAAATAATAAGCGAAGCGAACAAGCAGATCAGGGAAAATTTCGTCAGAACTTTTGAAATTGCGAAGGAAAATTTTAAGGCCGTGTATACGAATTTTTTTGAAGGCGGCCGGGCGGACATCCGTCTTACGGACGAGGCGAATCCCCTTGAAAGCGGCGTGGAGGTCGAGGCTGAGCCGCCGGGGAAGAAAATCAATTCAAACAGGCAGTTGTCGTCCGGCGAGAATGCCCTGACGGCGATCGCGCTGCTGTTCGCCCTGTTCCGGATTAAGCCGTCCCCGTTCTGCGTTCTTGACGAGATTGACGCCCCCCTCGACGACGCAAACGTCGTGAGGTTTAGCAAACTTATCAGGGAATTTTCAAAAAATATTCAGTTCATTACAATAACGCATAACAAAAGAACAATGGAAATGGCGGACGTTATTTACGGGGTTACGATGGAAGAATTCGGCGTGTCAAAACTGGTTTCCGTAAAATACCGCAAGTTCATTGGAGAAGGGGTAGGCGCCCGGTAAAACTGCCCATTTGTCAGAGGTGAATCTTAAAACAAAACTACTCGGAATTCCCGTTCTAACGGACGACAGAATGGGAATCTGCCGGCGTCTCTGCGCGAGAATTTCAGGCGGAGAGTCCTTCCAGATTGTGACGCTGAATGCGCTGATGGTGAATCACGCTTTTGAAAAACCGGCTTTTTACGGGATTCTCAAACAGGCGGAGTGCGTGAATGATTCCGCGGGGATTTCGCTCGCTTCTCTTCTGCTGAACAGGCGCCTGATTGAAAGGTTTCAGGGGATAGAACTTTTTTACGACCTGCTGCGGTTTGCGGAGCGTGAGGAACTTCCGGTTTTTATTTACGGGGCGCGGGAACATGTTAATGCCGCCTCGTGCGAAAATATAAGGAAGCGGTTTAGCGGGCTCAATCTTTGCGGCCGCCTGAACGGTTATGCGGAAAGGCCTGCAGATTTTATTCTTGAAAAGAAACCGCGGATTTTATTTGTTGCTCTTGATTCCCCGCGCCAGGAGGAGTGGATTTACGAGAACATGAGCCGGCTGAACTGCGTCGTCATGGGCATCGGCGGGTCCCTTGATGTTGTTTCGGGGCGGCTTAAAAGAGCAGGTTATGCAATGCGTTTTCTCGGCGCGGAATGGCTCTTCAGAGTGATAAAAGAACCCTGGCGCATCCGGAGGATTTTGAATCTGCCGGTTTTTCTTTTCAGAATTATAAAAATACTTTTTGCGCGGGTTTTGCTATAATCTAAAGCAATATATAATTGTAGCGTGCGAGCTTGCTCGTAGGGGATGTAGCGTGCGAGCTTGCTCGCAAATGAAAGCAAGCTTTCATGCTACGAGAATGCCTAATATATTATAATCTTAAAATGCCGGAGTGGCGGAACTGGTATACGCGCCGGTCTCAAAAACCGGTGGGCTTTTGTCCGTGTGGGTTCGAGTCCCACCTCCGGCAAAAATGGAAGGGGGAAAAGGGGGACGGTGCTTTACCTGTCTGCCGCCAGGCAGGCAATATGACATTTTCAGGTCGAAGTGTTTCATCCGCCTATGGTGGGCCGGTCAGAGTCCGCCTCGGGCGGAAATTTGAGGTGAAGGATGAATAATCTTACAATTCTTGCGTATCTTGCGCTCGCCGGCTTTGCGTTCTATTTCAGTTTCAGGAAGAAATTTTCTTTTCTGTTTTTGGTAATTGCCGCATTTATTATCGCTGCGAGAACGAATTTTATTTTTATCTCCCTAAAATTCATTATGCTTCTTACGGTTATAGGCGTTTTATTTTACGGCGCAGGGAGGGTTTTTCCGAAAATTTCAAAAACAGCTTCGGTCGCGGCAACGGCGATAATATTTATTCTGATAATGCTTCGGATATGCTGAAGTATATTATCAGGAGAGTTCTTTCCTACATTCCTCTTTTCATAGGCATAACCCTGCTTTCATTTCTGATAATTCATTTTGCGCCGGGCGGCCCGGAAATGGTGATGGGTTTCGGCTCGTCGAGGGTTGACCCGCAGATGCGTCAGAAGGTGCAGCGGATTTACGGCCTTGATAAGCCGGTTTACGTTCAGTATTTCAAATGGATAAAGAACATTTTCCTGCTTGATTTCGGGGTCTCGTTCCAGGACGGCGAAAGGGTCTCAAGAAAGATTTTTCAGCGTCTTCCCGCCACGATTCTGCTGAATGTCTGTTCTCTTCTTCTGATTTTTGCCGTCGCAATTCCTGCGGGCGTTTACTCGGCGGTTAAATACAGGTCTCTTTTCGACAATCTGACGACAGTGTTTGTCTTTATCGGATTTTCGGTGCCGGTTTACTGGCTGGCGCTGCTGCTTATGGATTTGCTGAGCGTCCGGGCGGGGATTCTTCCCGTTTCGGGTATGGTTTCGTTCGGCTGGGAGAACTTTTCGTTCTTCGGGAAGATTATTGATGTCATCTGGCATCTTATTCTTCCCGTTTTTATTTCGGCGTTCGCGGGCCTCGCCGCTCTTTCAAGATACGTCAAAGCGGAAATGCTGGACGTCCTCTCTTCCGATTACATTCTTGCCGCCCGCGCCCGGGGAATAAAAGAGCGCGACGTTATATGGGGGCACGCTTTCCGCAACGCCCTTCTTCCGCTTGCCACTCTTATGGGCCTTATGCTTCCTGCTATCATCGGCGGCGGAGTCATTTTTGAAACGATTTTTTCATGGCCCGGCGTGGGGCGTCTGATGTATCAGGCGGTTATGGCGAGGGACTACCCCCTGATTATGGGAAACGGCGTGATTGTTACGGTTCTCACCCTGCTCGGAAATTTTCTCGCCGATATTTCGTATGCGTATCTCGACCCGAGGATAAGATATAAATAAGAAAGTGGTTAAGTGATTAGTAGTTATGTGGGTAGGAATATCAGGCAAATAGATTAAATACGAAAGATGCTGAAAAATAGAAGAAATTACATCGGGATGGCGGGCGTCGTGTTTCTGGCGCTGCTGGTTTTTGCCGCCGTTTTCGCGCCCCGCATATGCAGGTTTTCGCCTTACGAGCAGAATCTTTCGGAGAAACTTCGCACGCCTTCGGCTGAGCATCTGTTCGGGACGGATGAGTACGGGCGGGACATTTTCGCCCGCAGCGTTTACGCCGCAAGAGTTTCCCTCTCTGTGGCTGCCGTCGCAATTGTTATTTCTACCGTAATCGGTACGGTTCTCGGTCTTGCCGCAGGTTTTTTCAGGGGTTTCGTAGATTCGCTCATCGTAAAAATTACGGATGTCTTTTTGTGCATACCGACTTTTTTTCTGATTCTTATGGTCGTGGCTTTCTGGTCGCCGTCGATAATAAACATAATGATTGTCATAGGGATTACTTCGTGGCCGGGACTCGCCCGCCTCGTACGGGCGGAGGCGCTGTCCGTGGCGGCGCGGGACTATATCAGCGCGGTGAGAGTCCTCGGTTTTTCAAAGGCGAGAATAATGTTTGTTCACATCCTGCCGAATGTTCTCGCTCCTGTTTTCGTAGCGGTAATTCTCGGGCTGGGGTCGGCGATTCTTGTGGAGTCGGGAATTTCCTTTCTCGGCCTCGGCGTTCAGCCGCCGTTCGCGTCATGGGGAAA
>JBDRMV010000116.1:0-33919 GCA_043811795.1 bacterium
TTCCGACTATGAGTTAAGGGCAGTGCTTAACGGGGAGAATCAGCCGGCGGATGATGTGTTTGTGGATGACACGGACGAGCTGACGAATGACAATCAGGCGATGACGGCAGCTATGTTTTATGGCAATGAGAGTGGGGCAGCTGTGTCGTCAGCAGTCGGGAGTGAAACAAGAGGTCTGTGGTTCAGGATAAATACGCCGTATGAAATTACGGACACATCGGAGCACTCGATTTATGTGTCGATAATAGCGACGCAGGGAGGATAAGGAGGGAAGATAAAATAATAGATTGAGAAATTGAGAAATTGAGAGATTAAGAGATTAAGGCGTATAGCATCTGAGTTTTGCGGAGGCGCTGCGCGCATGGCGCTTGTATTTGCACTTGTGCGCTTATGTTCGCCTTAGACGAATGCTCTTAATCAGGAGAGGTGCTGAAAATGTAACAGGATAGTAGTTTATAAATTTTGAGGTATGGCGTTAGAGCGTATGTTGCGTTCACGCAGTATTACCGTTGTTGAGCATAGGACAGCCGGGAATAATAAGAGAAAAATTTGGCAGCCGCAGGCATTAGCCTGCGTAAAGCCGCAATATATAGAGGAAAAAAGCAAGTTGGAAATAAGGTGGAAGATGGTTGTAGCGGTGCGATTTATCGCACAATGAAAAAGGAGGTGATGCGTATGAGAGAAACTGTAGGGGCAGAGATTGCTTTGCCCGATAGACGATGGAGGATGAGGAACGTTGACAGTTGTTGCGCTCGCGCTTTTACGCGCTTGTGTACTGAAAGTGTAAGGAGGAAGAGATGAGTAGAAGAATGTTGATTGGGCTGGTGATGATGGTGACGTTTGCGGTGCTGGGTTATGCTTCCACGGATACGATAAGGCTGACGGTTACGGTGGCTCCGGGAATAAATGTGGAGGTGTGGTATCTGGACTCGACTGCAGTCATGGATGTTTATGATTTCGGGTCGGATTTGCTGGCGAATCAGGCAACCCCGACGTTTGCGTCAATAACGGTGAAGAATGCGTCGATTGGATTAACCCAGGACTGGTACATCAGGGCATCAGATGCAATAGGTTCTGTGCAGGACTGGAATCTGGCGGATACCGTTACATCAGGCACTTCCAACTATGAGTTAAGGGCAGTGCTTAACGGGGAGAATCAGCCGGCGGATGATGAGTTTGTGGACACCGAGGACGAACTGACGAATGACAATCAGGCGATGACGGCATCTGTGTTTAATGGCAGTGAGAACGGGGCATCAGTGTCGTCAGAAGACGGGTTTGACACAAGAGGGCTGTGGTTCAGGATAAATACGCCGTACGAAATTACGGACACGTCGGAGCACTCGATTTACGTGTCGATAATAGCGACACAGGCGGGCTAAGGAGGGAATGAGAAAATAAGAGATTAAGAGTTTGAGGTGATAGGTATATGTTGTGTGTGCGTGAAACGCGCAGAACACCACATAGAGAAATGAAAATAAGGAGTTAAATGTAGGTAATTAAAAGAATTGAGAGATGATTATTAATTTTAGGAATTTATGAAAAAGAGAGCCAGAATCTTTGCAGAATTGCTTGTCGTAGCAGGTCTGTTTATAAGAGGCCCTGCGTTCGGCTCTAATTCTGCTTCCGTGGCCCTGAAGATTATGGTTGATCCTTTTGAACCGTCAAGGATAACCGACTTCCAGGCGGGTTACGGCTCGGCTCTCGGCGAGGTTGATCTTAAATGGACCGCGCCCGGTGACGACGGGATAAAAGGCCAGCTCAGAGCGGGAGCGTATTTAATAAAATACGACAAAAAGAGTCCTGCTGATTTTGCGGAAGATACAACTTCCTGGTGGAAAAATGCGGGAAGATATTTAGTTGACAGTTCATGGATCCCGAATCCGCCGGGCACTGCCGACACGAAAACGATAAACGCTTTTACGCATCAGGAAATTTACGACAGGGAAACATTTTATTTTGCCATTCAGTCAGTGGACAAAGTCGGCAGCGAATCTGTGATTTCAGACATTGTTTCTGCCGTGCCGAGGTGGGATATAACGCCGCCTACGACGATTTCGGACCTCGTTGTTTCGTATAACGATAACAGAACAGGCGTTGTTCTTGAATGGACTGCGCCCAAAGATGTTTTCTTTCAGACGTATGAATCTAAAGTCGACGGCTATATTATAAGAAGGTCGACGGTTTCTCTCGGGGAACTTTCAGGCGTTGCGACAGCGTGGTGGAGCGCGGCGTCCGAAATTTCACCGCCAGAGCCCGCCGAACCCGGGACGGGAGAATCAATTGAATTGAATGACCTCACGGGAGGCGTAACATATTATTTTGCGATAAAGAGTTTTGACGAGCAGGGCAATGTTTCGGAGATTGACACTCTGTTTACGGGGCGGGAAGGTATTTACATAATGAAAGACGCGGCGACGCCGAACCGGGTTTCGGGAATTTGGGGTCAAATTGAAGGAAATAAATTCATAATTCACTGGTCCACCGTCGAAAAGAATAACGACGGAACAACGGAGTGCGAAGACCTCGCGGGATATTATATAAGGTGTTCGCTGAATCCGTTTGACGCAGGAGTTATAACCGCAACGGTCGGCGCTCTCACCACTTCGTACGAAACGTATTATTCGACAAATACTCCGGTTTATTATTATTCAATTACCGCTTTTGACGGCGCGTATCCGTGGATAAACGAGAGTGAACTCTCAATGAGGATTGATTCTTCGGACGAGGTATCCCTCTGGCTCTGCTCGCAGAGAGCGGCGATAAGAATTCCGAAGACAGTTCAGGCAATAATGAGAAAAGAAAATAATTCTTACGGGGATAATATTGATATGGAAATTGAGCGGATTACAGGCGAGGAGAAGAGCAGGATTCTCTGCAGTTACAGGTTTGACGCGGTCAAGAACGTTTCAAAAGACACCGCCGGTAAATTTGTTTTCAGAAGGCCTTACGCCGAAATTCGGCTTTATTATTCGGGCGGGTCGGGTCCCGCCGCCCTGCAGGCGGAGGACAGTTATTCTATAATGTGGTATAATGGCAAAGAATGGCTCAAACTCGGCGGTGATGTTAATAAGAAGGAGGGTTTTGTATCCGTAAAGACGGAGCGTATAGGGAAGTATCAGCTTCGCCGCTCAATCCGGGCGACGAAGTTCACTCTGGTCAATGGACCGATTCCGAAAATTATCACGCCGAATGGGGACGGGCTTAATGATTTCTGCGAGTTCTTCTATGATAATCCGCAGAATTTTGCTCCTGCCGGAAAGATTTTTGACATAACGGGAGCTTTTGTTACGAATATGGCAAACGGTCCGTTGAGAAGCAATTCGTCGGGCTCTTTGAGGTGGAACGGATTTGACAGCTCCGGCAGGGTTGTCAGGTCGGGCATTTATATTTACCAGATTGATGCGGGCGGGGAAGTTTATAACGGAACAGTGGTGGTGGCAAGATGAGGAGCGTGAAGCGTGAAGAGAAAAGAGTGATGAGTAATGAGGGAAGAGTGAAGAATATGGAAAATAAAAAATTGAAACGATTTATTTTTCACACTGTACACTTCACATTTAACACTTCGCGCTTTGCACTTCGCGCTTTACACTTTACTCTTTACACTTTGCTCTTTACACTTTGCTCTTTATACGTCACGGTTTTTGCCGCTTTTGAAGATATCGGCGTCGGCGCACGTCCGATTTCAATGGCGAACGCTTTCACGGCGGTGGCGGACGACGTTCATTCGGTGTATTACAATCCTGCGGGTCTTGCGGGTTTAACAAAGTATGAAGTTGCCTCTTCCTACGGGAAACTTTTCTGGGGTCTTACGGATAATTCGAACATCGGGGTCAGTTTTCTGGCCGGCGCCGCTCCGGTCAGCCGGCTCAGGGGTGTTGTGGGTATTGGGATTAACCAGTTGAAACTTGACAATCTCTACCGGGAAGACCAGTACATACTGTCCTACGGACGGGAAATTAACTCTGGGAGGTTCGGGATGCTCGGCCTCGGTTCTTCTCTGAAAATTTTATCGCACAAGTTCGGCCGCGATGATTATACCGATAATGCAATAGATGAAACAGGGGTCTCTCATGACGGCGTCCCCGACCCTGTTTTTGCAAGCGGCCGCGGCAAAATGTCTTTTGCGGTTGATTTCGGCGTGATAAAAAATTATAATAATATGAAAATGGGTATTTCACTGCTTAACATAAATCAGCCGTCGGTCGGGCTGAGCGATAAAGGCGACAGGGTGCCGTTCGGGTTTAAGTTCGGTTTTTCGCATAAAGGAGAGAAGAGCATTCTCGCTTTTGAATTTTCAAGGAAGGACAGGGACAATATCCTGCGCAGCGGTCTGGAACTTTCTGTTTTTGAAAAGTTCGATTTCAGATGCGGTCTTGAAATCGGCAGCAGGGATTTTGCGAATATAAATTTTGGGTTCGGTTACCGGATTGAAAATAAATTCTTTATCGACTATTCTTTTATCCTTCCCACTATGGGGATAAAGGAGACATACGGGACGCACAGGGTTTCTTTGAATGCGAAATTCGGGAAGAAGGTTCTTACGGAAAAAGCCCCGGTCAAAGAGCGCATAGAGGACGCCGAGAAACATTATATGAAGGGCGTTGATTTTTATCTTGAAGAGGACCTGAAAAATGCGGAGAAAGAGTTTAAAAAGGTTCTCGAAATAGACCCCGGCAACCAGCCGGCAATTGATATGCTGAAGGAATGCGGCGCGGGCGACGAGGCGAAGAAACCCGAGACGATGAAACCCGAAGAGAAAAGCGTGGAAATACCCGAAGAAGAAAAAGAAGCTCTCAAAAAGAAATATTTCGGAAGCGCTACGAAGTACTACTTAAAGGAAAATTATACAAAGGCGGTAGAAATGTGGGAGAAGGTTCTTCAACTGGACCCGTCTCATGAGATTTCGCGGCAGAAAATTGAAAAAGCCGAAAAGATGAAAGCGCTCAAGGATAAAGCGGGCAAAGGGTCGCAGGTTGAATACCATTATATGAGGGGCGTTGATTTTTATCTTGACGAAGACATCGGAAACGCGAAGAAAGAGTTCAAAGAAGGTATTAAGATCGACCCGAACCACCGGCCGACGATTGATATGCTGAAAGAATGTGAGAAGTGAAGAGGGAAGAGTGAAAAGATGTTGAAGAAGATGGAAAACAAGAGATTTGTCGTTTGTTGTTTCCGTTCTATTCTTTACACTTTACTCTTTACACTTTACTCTTTACACTTTACGATTTCTGCGGCTGAGGAAAAAAAGGTCTTTAAAAGAAACGTAAAGCTTGTTCTTCACAAAAAAGTTGAGTCGGTGAAAGTCCAGGGTTTTTTAGGGAGAGGGGAACGTCTTATGACGATTCCGATGCTGAAAAAAGGGAACGAATTTTACATAAATCTGAATCTCGGCGCCGGGTTTTATCCGTACAGATATCTGGTTGACGGGGAAAGATATATCACCGACCCGTACAACAAAGAAGACATCGTCCAGGGAGAGATTAAATATTCCCTTCTAAAGGTCTGGCCGGATAATCCCGAACTCTTTTTGAGCATGGCTTCCGATTTTATCGCAAAGAAGAAAGTTGAATGGGCAATTGATGTATATATCGAAGGGATTAAAACATTCCCGAAGGAAGTCAAACTCTATTCCGCCCTCGGGGAGTTTTATGAGGGGAAAAAATGGTTTGATTTTGCAGCGGACTGCTATCATTCGTATCTTGAGAATGACCCGGAAGATGCCGGAATGAGGTACAGGATCGCGAGTTGCTACGAGAAATTTTATCTTGATACTGACAAGAAAAAATTCGGGGAATACGCGGTGTTTCACTGGGAAAAACTGTTCGGCACGAAGTACGAGGAAGAAGCAAAAAAACACATAAAAGAGTTGAAGAGTAAAGAGTGAAGATAATTTGTAGGCACGGTTTCAACCGTGCTGATTGGAGGAAATTATGAAGTTCAAGAGAAGGAAGAAGCTTATTGAAAAGCGTTTGCAGATTAAAATTGCCGTTTATGTCGCGGTGGCGCTGCTCGTTGTCCTTGTTTTCTCGCTGATTTTTACGCATGCGACAATCAAATCGATTTTCCCGAGAATTCTTTCAACGACGATGGGTGCGAGAATTGCGGCAATTCAGACGAAACTTCTGATATTCGGAGTTGTCTATCTGATTTTTGCGGCGTTTATTTCCATCCTTATCTCGCACAAAATTGCAGGACCCATTTTCAAGTTCAAAAAAGAAATAGGGAATATGATAAAAACCGGCGATATTTCACAGAGAATTTTTCTGCGTCAGGGCGACGAGTTGAAAGATTTAGCTGATTTGATGAACCAGCTGCTTGATATGATTGAAGCGTCTGCGGGCAAAGAAACGGCTGAGCGGCTCCGGCGGGTGGCGGAAGTGCAGGCGGAAAAGAGTGAAGAATGAAGTTGAGTCCGCCTGAAGCGGACGAAATCCGCCGAAGGCGGGAGAAAAGAATGAAGAAATATATGAGAATCGGTGAAGTCGCGAAATTCTGCGGCGTTGCGAAAACGACAATCAGGCATTATACGGACATAGGAATCCTGCCTTTTGAAGGCAAGACGCCCTCGGGCCACCGCCTGTACGCTGCCAGAAAAACGCTGGTGAGAGTACAGATTATTAAAAGCGCCTCGCGTCCCCGCGCGTCGCTGAAAGACGTGAAAGAAAAATTGAGATAAAAAGTAAGGAAGAGACTAAGATATTGAGGGGGGTGTTGTGAGAAATAAAATTTTAATGGGCGGTGTTTTTTTACTTATTTTTGCTACAGGTATAAGAGCTGAACTTCCTCCTTGGCTTTCAGCAGTGCCAAAAATTGTTACGCCCGACGGCAACAACCACAACGATATATTTTATATTTTTTACAACCTCCCTGCTGATCCGGGAAGAGTGTCGGGAAAGGTTTTCAATTTGATAGGTATGAAAATGGCGGATTTCAGAAATGTCGGAGGAGAAGCCGTGGCAAAATATCCTGAGCCTGATGGAACTTGGGAAGGATACCTTTACTGGGATGTCGGTTCCGCTCCGTCGGGTATTTATATTTATCAGATTGAATCGGGGAATGAAACTTATACAGGGACGGTTGTCGTCGCCAGATAAGAACGTGAAGAGGGAAGAGGGAGGAGGGAAGAACAAGAAATTAAATCGGGAAAAGTTTGAAATTTGTTGTTTCCGCTTTATTCTTTATTCTTTACTCTTTGCTCTTTACTCTTTACTCTTTACGGTTTCCGCTGACTTTGAAGACCTCGGATGGGGTGTCGCTTCCGCCGGCCTTTCCAACTCCGTGATGTTTTCAAAAAAGATTCCTGCCCTGATTTCCATAAATCCCGCCGCATCTTCCTTTACTAAAATGCCGGCGGTGTGTGTTGAATACGAGAATCTTTATCCTAATCTTTCCGACGGCAGTAAACTTACGAGAAACATTATCACTTATTCGCAGCAGCTTGAGTCCGCGGGTTTCGGCGCCGGCCTTGAAAATTTCACTCTTGACGGCCTTTACACGGAAAGGATTATTCTTGTGAATTATTCACAAAGGTTAAAAAACGAATTATTCTGGGGCTTGAATTTCCGCCACCTCCAGAAAAAATACGGCAGAGATGATTATACGGATAATGCGATTGGTCCAGGTGGTGTGGTCTATCAGCCCGCCAAACCGGACCCGCTCTTCAACAACAACGGTTTCAAGAAGAACGGCTACACGTTTGACGTCGGTGTTTCGAAACTCGTCAGGGATTTCTGGCACCTCTCGGGCGCCGTTTCCTATCTGACAAGTCCTGATGTTTCTCTCGGCGGCGGGGACAAAAGAAAACCTACTTTTACAATGGGCGCTTCTTTTGAGGACCGCCTTGTAACGGTCGGGAGCATATTTAGTTTTCACGACGGAGATTACAACTCCGGCATTGGCTTTGAAAGGTCTTTGCCGGACAGGCCTTTTAAGGTAAGGGGAGGTCTTTCAATCGGGAACAGCCAGGTCCGGCTTTTGTCCGTCGGTTTCGGATATGTGCATTCCGGCAGGTTTTTGGTGGATTATGCCTGGACGTATCCCCTTGTGGGTTTGAAAGAAACGGGCGGCCGGCACAGGGTTTCGCTTTCCATGTATTTAAGGAAGGAAGAAGCGGAGAAGGAGGATAAAGTCGCCGCGCTTTCGGATTTGGAGCAGTATCTTGAGAAAGCCAGAGAGGCGTTTGCAAAAGAGGACTGGCTGACCGCGCTGTCCTACGGGAAAAAAGTTCTGGAACTTGAGCCCAAAAATGAGGAGGCGAACGAAATACTCTCAAAGTCCGTCGCTAATCTTCGCGAACTTTCCAAACCGTTTATTACGGAGGGGTTTTATTTTATAGAAAAAGGCAAATTTAATATTGCCGAGGAAAAGTTCGACACTGCTCTTGAAATCAATCCCGAAGGCGACGACATAAAACAAATCTGCCTGAAAATTAAGAAAATAACAAGGATAATTCCGCAGGCGGCGGAGAAGGATAAAATTTCCCGTCTTTTAAGAACGTCAGTGAATGCTTATATCAATGATGACGTTATGCTTGCTTTGAATTCCGCATTGTATGTTTCTCAGATTGATTTCACCGGCATTGGTTCGAAGTTCCGGGACCTCATGAAGAGCGAGTATCCTTCCCAGTACCAGCAGATTGCGATTGTCGCAGGGATGAATCTTGTCGAGCAGAAACTTTATGCTTCTTTGAAAAACATATATAATGCAAGATATGACCTGGCGATAATGGACTGCGATGATGTCCTTAAACTTGAGCCCGAAAATGTTCTGGCTATGACCCGGCTGGGTTCCGCTTATTACGCTCTCGGTAACAAGGCAAAGGCGGTCAGCGTCTGGCAAAAGGCGCTTGAATACGAGCCGGATAACAAAGACATTCTGGATTTTCTCGGGATGTCGGGCGGGGCGATAAAGGATGTCTATGAAAAGAAAAAGGAATCGGAGTCCGCGGCGGAAAAGACGGTGAAGGACTCCTACCTGCGCGGCATCGCGGCTATGAAGAGAGGAGAAATTGAAAAAGCGAAAACGCTTTTTGAAAAAGCGGTTTCGATAAATGTCACTGACGGAGCATCGCTGGATTATCAGAAGAAGTCCTCTGCCAAACTCAGCGAGTGCGAGAAACAATTGGAAAAGAAGAGCGGGCAGGACATGAATATGATGAAAGTTTACTTCGGCAGCGGAATGTCGTATTATAAAAACGGCGAATACGGAAAAGCGGTGGACGAGTTTGAGAAAGTTCTGAAAATCAAACCGGACCATCCGCAGTCAAAGAAAATGATTGACTTATGCCGCCAAAAAATGAAAAAATAGACCGGAAGTGAATATGAAAATGAAATAATATGAAACGTTCATGCCGGCAAGCCGTCACAAATTATGAAATGTAAATATATATGTTGTAGCATGCGAGCTTGCTCGCAAGATGAAAGCAAGCTTTCATGCTACAATGCGGAAATGAAAGCAAGCTTTCATGCTACAATGCGGAAATGAAAGCAAGCTTTCATGCTACATTGATGAGCAGTAATAGGGGTATTTACAGATGAAACGTTCATGCCGGCAAGCCGTCACAAATGGGAATGAAAATCTAATCCCCCATTCCCCCTTTACAAAAGGGGGACAGAGGGGGATTTTTGGAATCTATTTACGGATGAAAAAAAGCAGGAACAAAATCCACTTTTTGCGTTTTTATCTTTTTACCTTTTTGTTTTTTTGCGGTTTTACTTTTTCTTTCGCGTCGGTTCCGGATACCTCGGTCATTGAAAAGCAGGTTTCTTCTGTTCTTCAGAATGTTTTCAACATCAGGCAGTTTTCCGTTTCCGTAAGAATTGATGATTATGTAGAGATTATCAACATGGGCAAGGATAAGATGAATATTCTGCCGGGGGTCCCGATTGAGGAAAAGCTGATGGGCGCTCCGTCAAAACAGCTGGTCCAAAAATACAGGTTTTTGATAACGGTCGTTCTTCCGAGGAACGTTACGCTTGAAATGGAGCAGAGGGTCGAGCGTCTTTTGAAGGTCTGTTTGAGTTTAAAAGAAACCGATTCCCTGAAGATATTGAGAGAAGAATTTGTCAGCGCTCCGCCGGCCCCCCCCGCGGCAGAGGCGGAAGCGGTTTCTCCTCTTGCCGGTTTCGGGTTCAATGTTTTGAAATATTTTTCAAATCCCTCTAATATTCTGCTGGTAGCGGTTGTTTTAATAATGTTTATTTTTCTTTTCGGGCCTCTGCGGTCTTTTATGAGATATGCGGCGACTTATTTTGCGAATGTTTCGCAAAAGGCGTCTCCTGAAACTCTGGAACTCGGCACCGGCGCTGTAAGGGGAAATCCCCTTGGGCCCGTCAATCTTCTCACTTCGCCCGAAGCGAAAGAGGCGAGCGGCGAAACAGCGGACGTCCCTTTTTCTTTTGTAAATGAAAAAAATATCTCAAACCTTGCTTTTCTCCTGCGTGACGAGGACTCGGAAAAAATCGCAAACATCGTAGGTTTCTTCAAGGAGCCGCTTATAGAAAATTTCGTCAGTTGTTTTCCCGAAGAAAAACAGTCGGATATAATGAGTTTCCTGGTGTATAAGAAGGAATTATCTTCGGATGGCATCAGGGGGCTGGAGCAGGAGATAAAGGAAAGGATTGATTACGTTTCGGGAGGGAAAGAGCGGCTGCTGAGGATGCTTGAGAATTCTTCCCGGCAGGTCCAGGAGCAGTTCCTGCAGCACATTGCCGACGAGGATCCCGTTCTCGCTACGGAACTGAGGAATTCAATCTTCCATTTTGAAGATCTTGCAAGGCAGGAAACATCCGTCGTTCAGACAGTCCTGAGGTTTGTTAATACGCGCGCGCTTGCGCAGGCGCTGCAGTTTTCCGACCCGGAAGTAAAGGATAGAATTTTCTCTATACTTTCGGAGGGCGCGCGGGATATTGTAACGGAGGAGCTTGAACTGTTGCCGGAGAATCAGACAGCTTCCCTGCGTGAGCAGAAGAATATCGTTGTCGTGGTAAGACGGCTGAAGGATGCCGGAACGATAGAACTCGGTTAAAAATAGTGATTAGAAGAAATATGGCGAGCGGTTTGTTGGCTCGGCATTGCCTTCCCACGCTTGAGGGTGGCTCGCTCCGCAGTCCTGCGGGGAGAAAGCAGAGACCCTCGGACTGACGGGCTTGTCAGGCAACGCCGTGCCTCCTGCGGAGATGTCGGTGAGCGTCCCCGCTGGCCAAACCGCGAGCAATTCGGTTGAGGTGAAATAATATGGATTTGATGACAATTTTGGGTCTTCTGGTGGGCGTGGCCGCGGTCTGGTTCGTTCTCGCTTCGGGCGGTATTATGGGCATGCTTTTTAATATTAACGCCGCGATTCTCGTCTTCGGAGGCGTTTTAGGAGCGACACTGATAACCTACCCCGGGCGCCTGATAAAAAGAATCCCGAAAGGCGTTTGGCTTATGTTTTTTCCGCTGCGAATTGATTTGCCGAGCGACATTATAAAGGTCTTTGAGACCTGTTCAAAAAAAATTCACAAAGAAGGGATAAGCACGGGTCTGCTTGAAATTATTCCGTCAAGGAACAAATTTTTTGTAAAGGCGATAAATTTCCTTGTGGACGGGTTTGAAGATGATTTTATAAGAGAAACAATGGAAAACGAAATTGATAATTTCAAAAAAAGACACAATCAGGCGGCGGATGTTTTTAAGTCGATGGGAGCTTACGCGCCGATTTTCGGCCTTCTCGGGACGCTTATCGGCGTTGTTCAGGTCTTGCAGAACCTGACCGACCCGGCGAGCATGGGCTCTTCAATGGCTATCGCCATCACGACGACGTTTTACGGGATTTTTTCGACGAACTTTATTTTCCTGCCGATTGCAGGGAAACTTTCCGTTCAGACAAACAGGGAAACATTAATAAAAGAATTAGTCATAGAAGGAACCCTCGGCCTGAAGAAAGGCGAAATACCTTCTATTCTGAGACATCGGCTTCAGTCGTTCCTTGCCGATTATGAAAAAAAATAAACCCGGCCCTGCGGGTCGCATCAAACAGCCGGAAAAACCGAAAGAAGGATCTCCTGTTTGGCTCACGATTTACTCCGACCTTATGACTAATCTGATGCTTTTTTTTCTTATGCTTTACGGGATTACCAGGATGAGCGTCGAAACAAAATCAACAATTCTTGAATCCCTCGCAATGCAGTTCAAGAATCCCGAGAAGCAGAAAGCCATTATGAAATCGTACGAAAAGACTGCCGCCGACATTGAAAAGTTTATGGTTAACGTCCGTGAAAATCCTGTCGTGGAAGAGGTGCTTGCGGAGCAGTCGGGGTACAAAATTCTTCTAAAAGCGCCCGTCCTTTTTCATTCGGCGCGTGCTCAAATCAGGGATGAATCAAAAATTCAGCTTTTAACGCTTGCGCAGTTTCTCGCCGCAATTCCGAATACGGTCGAGATTATCGGGCACACGGATGACATCCCCGTAACGGGAACGAAGTGGAAAAACAATTGGGAACTTTCTCTGGCAAGAGCCGAAAGCGTGAGGAATTTTCTCGTGTCTCAGGGGATAAAAAAGGAAAAATTCTGTATTGCGGGGTATGGTTCCAAGAGGCCTATTTGCCCGAACGATAGCCAGGAAAACCGCCGCCGCAACAGGAGAATAGAAATAATTGTTTTGAAATAATGGAACGCGCGCATCTGCGTAATTTAAATGAACCCTGATAGGAATTGTATAAAAAATATTCGTATAATAGAAACCGCAATGATAAATAAAATAAAGGAATAGGCGTATGCACATGAATCAAGTTGGTATATTAAACAGGGAAAATCGGGTCACCTCTATTTTTTCTTACGATACAAAAGTAAAAAATAGAAGTGACCCATTTTCGCATTATAAGGCGATTACTGGAATCAAGTGCATACGCCTATAAAGGAATTTCCAACAGGGTGAACATAAAGAGGAGAATCATTTTAACGGCGGTTCTGCCGGTCGCCGGCGTTTTGATTGTTTCGCTTATAGCGGGAGATTTTTTCACGGGCTCTTTTGAAAAAAAATGGATAAACGCTCAACTTGAAAAAAGATACGAGAAAGTTGAAGTCATTTTCGACAGACATTTTTCAATTCTGCGGTCGCCGGAAAAGGAAATATTCACCGCTCTTGTAATGAAGATGCAGTCATGGGGGGAACTGAACAAATTTTTTATCCGTTTTTCGCCCCTTTATCCCCAACTGGAGAAGATTTCAGTCTCCCGCGGAGATGACAATATCGCAGGGATTTCAAAACTTTCCGTAAATTCATTCGGGAATTTTCCGGTGAATGAAAAAACAAATCTCAGCGATATCTTCCAGGTGGGCGGCATGTCTTATACGGCGTTTAAAATTGAAGGCGAAGACGGCTACGAAATTTCCGGAATTATAGGGCTTTCTTCTCTTTTTGAAAAAGCGGCAGGGTTTTCTTTCAGTCCCGGCGGTTCGGTAAAAATTTATTCCAGGGCTCCGAATTCCGAAGCGTCCGTCGGCGCTGCAAGGTCTTTCCCGCTGCTCAAAGGTCTGTGGTCCGTTGAATTCACGGATGATTTTACGGCCGTTTATAAGATGAGATCTAATTTCAGAAATATTTTTATATTGTTTGCCGCCGCGGTATTTTTTCTGATGTATATTATTTCGGTATCTTCCGCGCGCAGGATATCTTTCCGGCTGGCGGCCCTTCGCGGGGACGCTAATATATCCGAAAGCGAAGATGAAATATCCGTTATTTCAAAACAATTTAAGGAACTTCGCAAGACGCAGAACGAACTCCGCCGGCAGATAAGTTTGCAGGACGCCGTCGGCATCCTCGGCAAGAATGTTTCCATGATAGGCCATGAATTAAGAAATCCGCTGGCGGCGATAAAGAACGCGCAGTATTTTATTTCGTCGCAGTTGCCTGATGAAATAAAAAAAGGTCTGGTGGGGAAACATCTGCAGATAATAAAAAACGAGATAAAATTAATTTCGTCAATGGTTGAGGATTTGCTGACCCTTTCAAGAGTTAAGCCGCCCGTGTACGCTGAATGCGACGTAAACGCGCTCATCAACGAGTCGGTCGATTTATTCGCGGCGGACACCCAGCTTATTGACTTTATTGTAAAACCCGGGAGAATTTCAAAAGTGCCGGCGGACGCTTCGGAGATAAAGCAGGTTTTCCTGAACATCATAAGAAATTCCTGCGAGGCGATTACGCCGCCCGGGGAAATAAAAATAGAAATTGGAGAACAGGAAAATTTTGTAAAAATCAAATTTACCGATACCGGCTGCGGGATACCGCCGGACAAGCAGGAAGAAATATGGAAACCCTTTTTCTCGACCAAGAGTTCCGGTATGGGCTTCGGGCTTTCAACCGTAAAAAGAATCGTGGAGGAAAGGCACAAGGGCAAGGCGGAGATTAAAAGCCTGCCCGGGAAGGGTACCGAAATAACGATTTATCTGCCGCAAAAGCAGGAATAAGTATGCACGTGCCAACCAACAATCTTTTCACCTTCTGGGGGGTGACAAGCGACGAGTGTCCGCCGGCGGCGGATGAGAGGAGCACAATCAGGGGGGGAAATCCCCCCTATTGAATCAAGCATCCGGGAATTACTTGTGTCCGTAAGGGTACAGGCGAGTGAGTAAGTATAACGGAGGGGCAATGGATAAAAAAAAGATATTAATTGTTGACGACGATTTCAGTGTGCGGGAAACGCTCGGGGATATTCTGCGTTCCTGCTCTTATGAGGTTTTTGAGGCGGCCACCGGCGCCGAGGCGGCTAAACAGGTTGAGCTGGAGGAATTCGATTGCGTAATTGTTGATTTGCGCCTGCCGGATGCGACCGGACATGAAGTCATAGAGAAAATCTCCGGTAGAGTAGAAAAAAACAAAATTATTATCATCACGGGATACGCTTCGTCCGAAGTGCTTTCAAAAGCGCTGCTTGATGCGGAGTATTTTCTGCTTTTGAAACCCGTTACGCCGGAGCAATTATTGGCGGTTGTCCGGAAAATTGCAACCGGCGGAAAAAAATAAAATGGCTGAAGAAGCAAATTGGAATGTTCCATACGGCAATTTAATGACGATTCTTATGATATTTTTTCTGCTCCTTTACGCTTTTACGTTTCTCACGGGCAACGTCAATTACGAAAGAGTCGTCGCTTCGCTTTCCGCCGGTTTCGGAAAAACCACGCCCTTTAAGGAGGTTGCTCTCGCGGAATACCTTGAAGATTACTTTTCAAAGAAACAGGGTTTTCTCAGAAAACTTCAGATTGATGCCGACAGAATAAAACTTATTTTCAACATACCGATTTTTTTCAAAAAAGGGAGCACTGAAATTAAGCCCGCGGCGGTCAAAATTTTGGATGATATCTGTCTGGTGATGCTGGACATACCTAATAACATTATCATAGAGGGTTATTCGACCGAGGAAGCGGGGCAGAATGAGATGCTTATTTCAGCAGGCAGGGCTTTGGGAATCGGGAAGTTTTTCATTGACAAAGGTATCGACCCGTACAGAATAGTAATCAAAGGGTGGGGGAGCAGCCGTCCGTTTGCCACCGAATCCGACAGAAAAAACAACATCCTCAACAACAGGGTGGAAATAAGCATTCAGCGCGCCGTCTCTATCGCAATGCCCCCGACAAGCGAGAAATTACAGAGGATGAAGGAACTCCATTTTTACGGCAATTATTACTACGGGCAGGGGGATATTAAAAAGGCGGAGGAATATTTCGAGAAAATTCTTGAAATCGACCCCGCTCACTGGAAAGCGAAACAAATGATAAGAAAAATCAAAAAACAAAAAAGGGGTCAGCTCTGATTTTTTTAATAAGCTGCCTGTGGAAAAAATAGAACTGACCCCATTTTTTCAAATTAATTATAAAAAATTCGGGCTGATAGTTATATTAGCGGTTGCTGCGGTTTTCTACGCATTGAACCTCAACCTCTATCAGGTGGGGCACATCAACGACGATGCCTACTATGTGAATGCGTCGAGGTGGCTTGCGGGAACCCAGAACGTCCAGAAACAACTCGGTTTGAGGTCTCTTGGTTTTCCCGTTTTACTCGCGCCTGTCGCGGCATTGTTTCCGGAAAATAATTTTCCGTTCAAGGCGGTTGCAGCCGGCTTTTATCTTGCGGCCGCCGCCCTGCTTTTTTTTCTGTTTGCGGAAATTCTTGACAAAGAAAAACTGTTGATTTTAACGGCGCTGACGGCGCTGAATCCGCTGGTCGTCCGTCTCAGCGGCACCGTGATGAGCGAAGGGGCTTTTCTTTTTTTCACAGTCCTTTCCCTTTACCTGCTGGAGAAATGTCTTCAGGAAGATTTCTCTCTCAAGAGAATTTTTCTAACGGGTTTGTCTGTTTTTTACCTTTCGTTTATCAGACCGGAAGGTTCTGTTTTTTTTATTGCTGTTTTAATTTATCTTGCCGTTAAAAGAAGATGGAAAACATCTCTTTATCTGACGTTTTTTTTCCTAATTCTCTTGTGCCCGCTGCTTCTGAATGTTTTCAAACTCGGCGGGAGCGCCGACAGATACTTTACCGAGTGGTCGTATTGTTTTTTCAGGGGTCACGCTCTTAATCTTATTTTTAGCAATGCGGTTTTTTATTTGAAGGAGTTTGTTTCGCTTTTCGGGCTTACGGAGGAAATCCGGCTTTCTGCGGGAATTCTTTATTTTGCTCTTGCGGGCGGTATTCTTTTCTTTTGCGGGTTTGGCTTTTTGATTTGTCCTTCGGGACATACAGCAGGTATTTTAAGGGTTTATATTACACTTTATATTCTGCTCCATATTGTATGGCCGGCCAGGGAAAGCAGGTTTCTGCTCGGTATAACGCCGTTTGCCGTTTTATTTCTTATTTACGGCCTTGCCGCCGCCGGCAGGAGAGTGATGCTTGCGGCTGTTGCGGTGATTTTGATTTCATACATTTATCAGGATGTTTTCTTGTGCGGGAAGAAGTTTGACTGGGTAAGTCATGAGACGTTCGGATACGTGAGGGATAAATTTCCGGCGCGGGCGGTTTTTATTGCGGAGGCGCCGTCGCCGTTTTTCCTCCGGACGGGAAGGAAGGCGTTGCCTCTGTTTCATAGCGCGTCGGCGGCCGATTTCTTTTTTGATTTTTTGAATAGCGGAGCCGACTACATTATTCTTTTTGATAAAAAAAGTACGGCCCTTTATAAATTCCCGACAATAATCAGCGCCGGAATAGAAAAGACGAGAAAGTTTGTTATGGACAAGAGGAGGTTCGAGCCCGTTTACGTTAATTCCGAGGAGCGCGCCGTCATTTTCAGGGCAAAAGATGATTTCAAGAGGACGTTTGTTCATGCCTGCAGTAGATGAAAAAAATTAAACCCGGATTCATATTGTTTGTCATTGTCGCTGCCGCTGCGGTTTTTTATATATTAAACCTTGATTTTTATCCGATAGGGTATTTCAATGACGATGCTTATTATATAAATGCAGCCAGATGGTTTGCAGGAACACAGATAATACAAAAATTTCTCACCAGCTCCTCGCTGGGTTTTTCCGTACTGCTTATACCGGTTGCCCGTCTTTTTCCGGAAGTTAATTTCCCGTTCCGCCTGCCGTCCCTTCTCTTTTCTCTCGGCACGCTTATCCTTTTATATTTTTTCTTAAGGAAAACTCTTGGTAAAAAAATGACTCTGATATTAATATTGCTGACTGCATTTAATCCATGGTTTGTTCTGTTAAGCGGTAGTGTAATGTCCGAGGCGGCGTTTCTTTTCCTGAGTATTTTATCGTTATATCTTTTTGAAAAATATATGGATAAAAGCAAATTTTCATACGCAGGAATTTTCTTTATTGCTTTAATTCTTTCTTTTCTTTCATTCGTAAGATCGGAGGGTTTTCTTCTCTTTTTCTGTATTTTGGCATATTTCATCATATCAAAATCCTACAGGGAAGCCCTTTACCTGACGTTTTTTTTCATTGTCTTAATTTTGCCGGTAAGCAGGTTTAATGTTGAAAACAGTATTGATAGGTATATATTCGGATGGTCATATCCTGTCTTTTCCCTGGATTTTTTAAAACTATTAATCAGGAGTTTTATCTATTATCTGAAGAATCTGACATATACGGTTCTTCTGACGGATTTTATAAGAACGCAAGCCGGCAATTTTGAAATCATTCCTGCAATCGCCTTTTTCTTCGTTTATATTGCCGGTTTTTTTTACGCTTATTTTAAGAAAATAAATCCGGCAGTAAAAATATATTTAATTCTTTATCTGGTTTTCCACATTATCTGGCAGGCTCTCTGCGGGCGATATCTAATCGGCGTTCTTCCGTTTTTGATACTTTTGTTTTTAAGCGGTGTGAAACATTTTGGAGAAAAAGCGGTTTTTGCTGTCAGCGGTATTATTTTTACTCTTTTTATAACACAGGATGTTCTTATGATAAGGCAGAAGAGTCCGCCTTTAGATCCTGAAACTTTTTCCTTTATAAGAGAAAATACTTCCCCCTCTGCAATTTTTGTTTCAAACTATTCTTCCCGGTTTTTTCTTTATGCCGGAAAAAAAGTATATAAATTACCTTCTCATAAATCTTGTGATGATTATTTTAATGCAATTTTAAAAACCGGAGCCAAATATATCGTCCTTTTTGACGCAAGTAATTTAATAACTAATTATGATTTTCCAAACGCAGCATTCGGCCCGAATCGCAGGACGGAGAAATTTGTAAAAGATAAAAAGAGGTTTGAAGTTTTTTATGTGAATCCCCGGGAAAGAGCCGTTATTTTCAAGGTTAAGGAAGATTTTAAGAAAAAATTCCTTTCTTCGTGCAGGTTAGCGTCAAGAGGCACTGAAATGCTGTGGCAGGGAAAGCATGGAGAGGCAGAGATGTATTTTCTGGATGCAAAAAAAGAAAACCCGTATATACCGGCGGTGATAAACAATTTTGCTTTGCTGTACATTGAGCAGAAACGCCTTGATGAAGCCGAAATAATTTTACTGGAAGGGATTAAAAATACGGAAAATTCCCCTATTCTTTATGCGCTGCTCGGTAAACTTTATAAATTGAAGGGTGATTCGGAGAACTCGGAAAAGAATTACATGAAAGCGGTTAAAATATCAAGGGAATTATATGACAGGGCATCGGAGAAATTGGCGCTGGACGAATTGAATAATCTGCCGGTAATGAAAGAAGATGAAGAAAATTAAATCCGGATTCATGCTGTTTGTCATTAGCGGCGGATACGGAGGATACGGAAAGGAGGTAAAATAAAATTTACATTGCTGATGCCTACGCGTAATGAGATTGAAGGGTTAAAGGAAATCATGCCGCGGGTCAAAAAAGAATGGATAGACCAGATTATTGTTATAGATGCGAATTCTACCGATGGCACGATAGAATATGCCAGGGAACATAACTATACGCTGGTATTGGAGAAACGCCCGGGCGGGGTCAGGTATGCCCTGCCGGAAGTAATGGATAGGATAAAGGGAGACGTGGTTATAACTTTCAGCCCTGATGGGAACTGTATCCCGGAACTTATTCCCGATTTAATAAAAAAAATGGAGGAAGGGTATGATATGGTTATTGTTTCCCGTTATGCTGCAGGGGCGAAAAGCTATGACGACAGTATTATAACTGCTTTCGGGAACTGGTTATTTACGACGTCCATTAATATACTTCACGGCGGCAGATATACTGATACGATGGGTATCTTCCGCGCTTATAAAGCGAACCTTTTCAGGGATTTGGAACTGGATAAAGACGGGGGCTATTCAATGGCAGAGAAAATATTTCGCATAAATGTGGGCTGGGAACCTCTTTTATCAGTCAGAGCCGCCAAGAGGGAATTAAAGATTGCGGAAATTCCGGGCGATGAGCCTGCGAGGTCGGGCGGAAAGTCAAAATTGAGAATATTCAGGCACGGTGCGGCGCACCTTTTTCAGGTTTTTTGGGAGGTATTTTTCTGGCGGTAAGCAAATGGGGCTTGACAAATGTACAAATTCAAACTAAAATATGATGACTCAACTTGAGCAAAAAGGGGGTGAGTAAAATGAAGAAGAAAGGTTTTACGCTGATTGAACTAATGATTGTCGTTGCAATTATCGGTATTTTATCGGCGGTTGCCATTCCAAGATTCGCCAGCATGATTCAGAAAGCGAACGAGGCGGCATGCAAGGGAAACCTCGGAGCTATCAAGAGTGCCGTGTCTCTCTACTACGGCGATCAGGAAGGGCTGTATCCGCAGGAGGACTTTGACGTCACCAACAGCGCGTTTCTTCCCACCTACATCGCTGATATGCCCACTTGTAAGCCGGGAGACGGCACGAGCAGTGCTGCTACTCTAACTCAAACCGATGGCTCTGTCCCCATCGTGGCGACAGCGGCAGGCGGCTGGTGGTACAACATGGGCTCGACAAATCCCGGTGGAACTTATGCCGGTGATGTCCGCGTTAACTCAACGGCCACGGACACGAAGAATGTTTACCTTAGCGCGTGGTAAGTGTAGATTGAGTTTTTTTTCAGGGGCAGGTGCAAACCTGCCCCTGATTTTTTTTTAGCAATTCTTTTTGTTTCTCATGTTCTTCCTTTTTCAGGGAATAGCCATTTTGTGCAATCTCATGGTTTCTTAAAATGATTAGTATCTCCCTTATCAGGTATTTATTGTTTTCTGTGCTTTTACTGGCGCCATTTTTTAACGGCTTGAAAGATACTCTTCCTCTTTTTATTTTTGAAACGGCGGTTTTTATCATATTTTTTATGTTTGTAAAATTTTCTACTATTAAGAAAACTGCTCTTGATACGCCCATATTGCTATTTTTCACATTTATACTATTTTCTGCATTCACTACTTATTATCTGAATTCATCGATAACCGTTATTTTTATGCTGATTTCATTCTGTCTTTTGTTTTATGTCACAGTATCCGTCTATGATGAACAGTTTCAAAAATATTTTTATTACGGGTTCATTGCGGTTTCCTTCATAATTTCCGTAATTATACTGGTTCAGTTTATTTGCGGAAAGGCGCCGAAAGCAACTTTCCCCAATCAAAACTTAGCAGCAGGTTATATTGCCTGTGCTGCAACATTTGTTTTTTCACTTCTGGTTTTTAATGCCGGAAATCTTAAATCAAAAATGGCGCTCTTTATTTTTTACCTGTTTGCAATTGCAGCGACACATTCAAGGGGCGGACTTTTTGCTTTATTGTGCGGTATTGCTGTTGTATTTTTCTTGAAATTCAAAAAATGGGGGAGCGTAATTTTTATCGTAATGTTTCTGGTTGCCTTTATATCGATTCCAAAAAAGACGCTGATAAAGTTCGCTAAAATTGACAGCGGAGATGCTTATGCGCTAAAACGAATTGCCGTATGGAAATCGGCGGTCGATATAATAAGAGAAAAACCAATTTCAGGAACAGGGCCGGGTAATTTTGAATTTTTATTTTACAAATACAATTTTCCTGCGGAGACCTCAATAACAAGATATGGGAAATCGGCGAGATTTGCGCATAATGAATTCCTGCAGATTGCCGCCGAAGGCGGGATTTTTACTTTTTTTGCTTTTATATGGATTGCTGCAATTATCTTCAAAAATGGTCTCAGAACCCCGTCAATAACTCTACCGGCTCTATCCGCGATAATAGGCCATTCGCTTGTTGATTTCAATCTGCACCTTCCCGCCACAACAATTCTGACGATATTTCTGGCAGCCGATATTTTTTACGAAAAATCTGATAAAAACAGGAAGCTGAATCCGGGATATGTCAGGATAATTTTGATAACATTACTGGTTTTTAATTTGTTTAATTTTTTTTACAAGCCATTTGATGCCCAAAAATACAAAGGAATTGCCGATAAACTTATACAGGAGAAACCCGAACAGGCACTCAAAATTTATGAAAAAGCGGCAAAATTTTCACCAAACGACTTTGAAATAAGACGAATTATGGGTGAATTATTTTATACAAAAGGCAGCAGAACCAAAGCGATTGAAAACCTTAAAATGTCAATTGAATTGAATCCCCATAGCCCTTTTTCCGTTATGTCTCTCGCTAAGGTTTATTATGATGCTGATGAATTTAATAAGGCAGCGTTTTACCTTCGTAAAGCAATAGATATTGAGCCGAACTATCTTTTAGCAAAATTTTTCTTCGCAAAAACAAATGAAAAACAGGGGAAAGTTGAACGAGCAGTGGAAGAATATAAAGATATTATTAAAATAAACAAAATTTTTGAGAACAGAACTTTTTCATCCAACTATGAAAAAACACTGTTTCGGATTGATATGTCCGTTGTTTATAATTCGCTGGGTTTTCTTTATATGAATAGCGGTGGATTCAGGAACGCTATTTTCAATTACAATAAATCAATTGAAATAAACCCGTCAAATGCGGAAGCGCATTCAAATCTGGCTTCCGTTTATTATATCAAAAAGGACTATAAATCCGCGCTAAAACATGCCAATCTTTCTGCGCATTATGAAAGCGAAGAACCTTTGCGCTTAAAAAATCTCATTTTAATACACCGGAAACTTGGCAATAAAAAAGAAATAGCGAAATTGAAAAAGAAAATGGAAAATCTTGAAAAAAGAAGATATGCCAAAGAGAAATAAAATCCGGATAATTTTTATGCCGTTTATTGTAAATTTACGAGAAGCCCCGGGTCTACTGACTTTTACGGGAGGCTATTTTGACTCAATGACAAAATTATATTAACATATACAAAGGGAGGAAAAATGATTAGACCAAAGTTTGAAGGAAAGCTAAAAGTTCTTTTGCTCAAAGGCCTCGCAGAAGAAAATACTGTTGCGTATTGTCCTTCCCTTGAACTTTCCACCTGTGGAAGCTCCTCCGCAGAGGCAAGAAAAAATTTCCTCGTAGCGTTGCGAATTTATCTTAAAGAAACCATTAAACACGGAACACCGGAGAAATATCTTATTAAATTGGGATGGAAAGTAAACGCTTTAAATTTGACAATGATTCCTCCGCGTGAGAAATCATATAAAAACATTCCGCTTCACCTTTTAAATAAAGTTGAAATACAGTTGCCTTCAAAGTACAAATGAGTCGCCTGACTCCGCTTCACCGGCGAAAAATTGAAAAAGTAATATTGCGTTTTGGCTGTAAATATATCGGGCAGGAAGGTTCTCACAGAATAAGTATTCAGTCAAATACGTCATTGCGAGGAGTCCGCCTCAGGCGGATGACGTGGCAATCCCCTGCGGGGAGTACCTAAAGGTAGGCTGCGCACGCTCCGCACTCTCGAGATTGCTTCTCCGCCTGCGGCGGATCGCAATGACACGGAGTTCACTGAACATTTAAAACTTTTGAATGTGAGCAGTAAGGAATTTTACCGTTATATAAAGTAGTTTTATAATGATTTTTTTTGTCTTTATCATCGGGCTTGTCTTCGGTTCGTTTGCGAATGTGCTTATTTATAGAATGCCCCTCGGGAAATCAGTCGTTTTGCCGCGGTCTTTCTGTCCCGCCTGCGCCGGAACAATTTTATGGTATGACAATATACCGCTCGTAAGTTTCATTCTCCTGAAAAGACGCTGCAGGTTCTGCGGAGCAAAGATTTCCGCGCAGTATCCGCTTGTAGAATTATTCACGGGGCTGGTTTTCGCGTGTATATTTTATTTTTTCGGTTTCACAACGACCGCTCTGATTCTGGTAATCATTTCTTTCCACACGATTGCAATTTCGCTCATTGATTTCAAGCACGGAATAATTCCGGACGAATTGAATCTGTCGCTTTTTGTTTTGGGGGTTATAATTCCGGGCCCGTTTTTTAGGGGGGCTTTCTGGAAAATGCCGCTTTATTCCGTTTCCGCCGGGCTTTCCGCCGGGCTCGTTCTGTTTCTGATAGCGGTTATTTTTTCGCGCCTTTTCAAGCAGGAAGCGATGGGTATGGGGGATGTGAAACTGATTGCCGCTCTTGCCGCTTTCACGGGGTTTCCGTCGATATTCTGGCTGATTTTTCTTTCGTCGGTCTTCGGTTCGATTGTCGGTATCGTAGTAAAAATAATAAAGAGAGAGAAGGGTTTTACCAAAATTGCATTCGGCCCATATCTTTGTCTCGCCGCGATTTTTTATGTTTTGTTCTCGGAGCATCTGCCGGCTCTTTTATTATTCGGATAAAATTTATACAACCAGTTCTAAAAATCAGTTTTTCACTAGACGAGAAATTTTTAACGGAGAAAAAATTTAAAATTACATAACTCACTCGCTGCGCTCGTTCAAACAAATGCAATTTCTGAACGATTTTTTCTCCTAAATTTCTCTATATCGTTTCAAAACTGATTTTTAGAATTGCCAACTTCTTACAAAATTTGTAAAATAGTGCAGAGTGTAGCGAGGAATATATGAAGTGTCCCAAATGCGGTAAGGAAAACAAAAAACGCGCGGAATTCTGCAAGTTCTGCGGCGAGAACTTAAAAGAGCCCGAGCAGCAGCTGACTCTTTCTTTTATGCTGAAATCGCTTTTTGTGATATATGTTCTGATTTTTCTTTTTTACGTGACATATCTTGCGGTAGAGCCGCAGTTTCAGAAATTTGTAGACAGCCTTGCGACGAAATGAAGGCGCCCTGCACAAACCCTGTAAACGGGGTGAAGGTGGGGATTACGGGTTCCCTCGCCTCGGGGAAAACGACAGCCCTGAAGGTTTTCCGCTCCTCCGGCTACCGAATTGTTTCAGCGGACAGGATTTCTCACCAACTCCTGAAAAAAGGGTCTTTCTTTTATGAAAGAATCGTCCGCCGTTTTGGGAAAGGAATTCTTTCGGCGAACAGGGAAATTTCAAGAAAAAAACTGGGAAAAATTGTATTTGCAGATAAAAAGGAGAGAAAATTTCTTGAAAGTCAACTGCATCCCGGGATTAAAAAGAGAATAGCGGAACTTGTAAAAAAAGCGGGAAACCTTGCTGTTGAAAATTCTCTCCTGTTTCAAATGAAAACGGAAAATTTATTTGACTTCGTAATTTACGTAACCGCGGTTCCTTCGAAAAAGTCGGAGAATTTGAAGCGCAGAAAAATACCCCCGGGAAAAGCAAAACTTATATTGAAAGCGCAGGGGAGCGCCGCATTGCGAAAGGCGGATTTTGTCGTGCAAAACAATTTTTCTGTTTCAGACTTGCGAAAAAAAATAAACAAAATAATTCAAACGATTTCTTATCCCTGCTGATATGAAAGCGCATCTTAAAAACAGGGTAAAAATATCCGTGGGGTTTTTCTTATTATTGCTCATTTTTTTTCATAAGATTATTTTTACGGGGCAGAGTTTTTTTGTCAGGGATACTCTTATTCAATTCCACCCGTGGAGGGTTTTTGCGGCGGAACAGATAAAGGACGGGAAGATTCCGCTCTGGAACCCCTACACTTACAGCGGGATGCCTTTTCTGGCAAATATGCAGTCGGCCGTGTTTTATCCCCCGAATATCCTGTTTTATGTGCTTCCGTTTGCCGCCGCCTATAAATTTTACATCCTTTTTCACTTTTTCCTTGCGGGTTTTCTCATGTATCTTTTGATGAGGGATTTCGGAGTAAGCGAAAATGCTGCGTTTGTTTCCGGAGTTGTTTTTGCGTTTAACGGTTATCTTCTCGCAAGGATAGAGTTTTTGAGCGTTCTCGGAACCTCAGTGTGGCTTCCGGCAGCGTTTCTTCTCCTGAGGAAATGTTTGGAAAAAAACAGCAGATTCAAAAGCGTAATTTTTCTCGGGACCGTTTTTGCCGTTCAGTTCCTTGCCGGTCATCCGCAGGTTCTGCTTTACGGGATTTTTCTTTTACTGTTCTATGCGGTCTGTAACGATGTGAAATACAGGAAAATAAAAGCGCTCTCGAGGCTTGCCGTCGCGGGCCTGATTGCGGTTTTAATTTCAGCAGTTCAGTTGATACCTGTGCTGGAATTCCTTTTACATTCCACCAGGGCGGGCGGACTGGATTACGGGATTGTTACGACCAATTCTCTTCCGCTTCGCGGCCTGTTTAATTTTTTCAACCCTTTTCCGGAATATCACCACAATTTCTGGGCTTCTGCCTGTTACATCGGTATTATTCCCGTTCTTCTTTCGGCGGCGGCTCTTTTCCCGGGACGCCACCCTCCAGCGACCCTGATAAGGAAAAAGAATGTAAGAAAAATAGCGCTTTTCTTCGGCGCCGTATTTTTAATATCCATCTTTTTTGCCGCAGGTAAATTTAATCCGCTGTTTAAATTTTTTTACGGTTCTGTTCCGCTGTTCGGTTCAATAAGGTATCCTGCGGCAATTCTCTATCTTTCGGTTTTTTCCGCGGCCGTTTTAGCGGGTTTCGGTCTTGACCGTCTCCGGTTTTTACCCCGCTCTTGCGCGCAGGGGCGGGGTTCACGGACTGCTCGAACAATAATTGCGGTTCTGGTTATCTGTGATCTTTTTATCGCAGGCCGGAGGTTTAATTCTATCACTGACCGAAAAATATTTACCGTTTACGGCAATAAGATAGCGTTCCTTCGGGCGAATAACGGTTTTCACAGGTTTTTTCTCACCCCGAAGACCGACAGCGCAAGGATGGTTCGGGGCCTCAGTTTTTTCGGTGCATGGTCAAACTGGAAGGACAATCTTTACGGGAATACCAATATGTGTTTCCGCCTTTTTAATGCCGGCGGCCAGGACTTGAGGATAAAGCGTTGCGATGACTTTTTGAACAGAGTGGCCGCGTCGGGTTCAATAGCGCGCGCCGAAAAACTGCTTTCAATGCTTAACGTTAAATATGTGTTAAGCATGGACGGGGTAAAATCGCAAAAATACAAAGAGGTTCTCGGCGGTCCTGTCAAAATTTATGAAAACGGAAATTTTCTGCCCCGTGCATTTTTTGTCCGGAAGGCGGTTATTAAGGAGAAAGCGGAAGTTCTTGATTACCTGGCGGGCGGGCTGTTTAATCCGCTAAAAGAAGTCGTTCTTGAGAAAGCCCCGGAAGAACGCACGGAAAAACAGGCACTGTCCGGCAATGAAAAGGGTTCGGCAGAAATAGTTCACTATAATGCGGGTGAAGTTGTTGTCAGAGTTTTTGCCCCCGGTGACGGCTGGGTTGTTTTAAGTGATGCGTATTTCCCGGGCTGGAAGGCGTATATTGACGGCGAGAAGACGGAAATTTTTAGGGCTAATTATATTTTCCGCGCGGTTTCCGTAGGTCCGGGGCGCCATACGATTAAGTTTGTGTATAAGCCGGTGTCTTATAAAATCGGCGAGGCGGCAACTGTTGTTTCGCTGCTTTGTGTTTTGGCGGTTGTTTTAATAAAATAAAAAAATGATTGCAGGGTATGAAGTGAAAAATTTTGTAAGAAATTGCAGCGAGCGGTTTTGGTTGTGGTCGTAGATGTGCCGTGGCGTGCTGAAAGCTGCATTAAGGGGAAATGTCATATTGCCTGCCTGGCGGCAGACAGGTAAAGCACCGTCCCCCCATGGGAGGAAAAAATGATTCAGGAAGCGATTGTAAAACTGTGTAACGGGATGGATTTGTCGCCGGAAGAAATGAAAACCGTATTCAGGGAAATAATGGACGGGGATGCAACGCCTTCGCAGATGGGTTCATTCCTTACCGCTCTGCGTCTCAAGGGGGAGACGATAGAGGAGATTACGGCTGCTGCCGAAATTATGAGAGAAAAGATGGTAAAAATAAACGTCCGTTCGGGCGAAGAAACAATCCTGGACACCTGCGGCACGGGCGGTTCGGGAACGAACACGTTTAATATTTCAACCGCATCCGCTTTCACGGTGGCCGGCGCCGGGGTGAAAGTCGCCAAGCACGGCAACAGGTCGGCGTCTTCGCATTGCGGCAGTGCGGATGTCCTTGAGGAACTCGGGGTGGATATAATGATGCCCCCCGATAAAGTTGCAGAATGCGTGAAGAAGACAGGTATAGGTTTTCTTTTTGCGCGTCTTTTTCACCCTGCGATGAAAAACGTTGCAGCAACAAGAAAGGAAATGGGCGTTAGAACAATTTTTAACATTCTCGGGCCCCTTTCTTCCCCCGCCGGAGCGGATGCTCATGTCTTGGGCGTCTATGACGCATCGCTCGTGGAAGTCATGGCGAACGTTCTGAATAATCTGAAAGTTAAAAGGGCGTTTGTCGTTCACGGAATGGACAATCTTGACGAGTTGACGGTAACAGGCCCGACTCTCGTCGCCGAGGTCAAAGCGGGGAAGGTCTCGGCGTACAGCATAAGCCCCGGGGACTTTGGTTTGAAAGTTTATCCTCCCTCCGAACTCGCCGGCGGCGACGCCAAAAAAAACTCTTCTCTCGTCCTATGCGTTTTGAAAGGAGAAAAGGGCGCGAAAAGAGATATTGTGCTTTTGAACTCCGCCGCCGCCCTTGTCTGCGCGGGAAAAGCGGAAGGAATCAAAGATGGTATAAAACTTGCCGAAAAATCAATAGATTCCGGAGCGGCGCTTGAGAAACTGGAAAAACTGAAAAAATTCAAGTAATTAAGAATTCCTTCTAACCGCTGTGAAAATCGTTCTTGCCACAAAAAACAAAGATAAAATCAGGGAAATTAAAGATATTCTAAAAGATACCGTGGTTGAATTTGTCGGCTTGGACGAATTTGAATTCCTCGGGGTAGTGGAAGATGGAAAAACTTTTTTTGCAAATGCGAAAAAAAAGGCGTTTGAGACATCCCGGCATACCGGTCTTCCGGCTCTGGCTGACGATTCAGGCCTTGTCGTCCCCGCTCTCGACGGCGCCCCGGGGCTATATTCGTCAAGATATGCGGGGAAAAATGCGACTTATGAGGACAACGTCGGAAAACTGCTGAAAGAACTTACGGGTAAAACGGACAGGAAAGCGAAATTTGTCTGCGTGTGCGTTTTGTTTTTTCCCGGCGGTAGATATTTCACAGCGCGCGGGGAAATTAAGGGTTTGATAACGGAAGAACCCATGGGGCGTGCGGGTTTCGGTTACGACCCTGTTTTTTTTGTGCCCGGGATAAGAAAAACCCTGTCCGAAATTCCGCAGTTTGAGAAAAATAAAATGAGTCACAGGGGAATTGCTTTCAGGAAAATGGCAGAAATAATAAAAAGAATGAAGTTGAGTCCACCGCAGGCGGACGCCACCCTTCCTCCACAGGCGGACGAAGACGCCCACCACCATGATAAGGATGGAGAGCAGACGAAATCCGCCGTGGCGGGAGTGAAGAGTGAATAGCAGTTTATTGTACATTACACTTTATATTTTACTTTTTACGGTTAATATTTTTGCTTCGGATTTCAACGAAGTTTTAAAAGTTATTTTCAATTACCAGATGGAAACAGCGCAGGAAAAACTGAAAAAAGCAAAATTGACGGAAAGCGAAAGAAATTTTGCGGAAGGAATTTATTTTTTTTACGAGGGGGAATACGGTAAATCTCTTGAAAGACTAAACAGGGCGCCGATCGCATCTGAATTTGACTGGAGAGAGCACGTTCGCGGAATGCAGGAAATCTCCGCCGGTTTTGAGCAGGAGAAAATATCCGGTTTCCTTGTGCGCTATCAGCCCGCCGACCGCATTATGCTTCCTTACCTGAGAGACCTGATGCCTTTAATAAACAGGAGGATGAAGCGGATTTTCGGTATGAAGGCTGACGGCATTGTTCTTGAGATATATCCCGACAAGGAAAAGTTCCTGACCGCTTCCCTGCTGAGTGAAGAAGAACAGAAGCGCTCGGGAACCGTTGCGATTTCAAAATTCAACCGGCTGATGATTCTTTCACCGCGCCTGCTTCCGTACGGGTATAACTGGCGGGATACGGTTTCCCACGAATACATACACTGCATAATAGGTCATAAGACCGCGCTGAATATTCCTCTTTACCTGAACGAAGGAATTGCGAGGACCTGCGAGTCGTTGTGGAGGGAAAAAGAGGTTTCCCTTGACCCCGCCGTCAAGAGCACTCTCGGCCTGGCAAAAGAGACAGGGTTTATCCCGTTTGAAAAATTCAAGAGAGGGATGCCGTCCCTCCCGAACCAGGAAGAGGTCTCTCTCGCCTTCGCCGAGGTTAACTATATGGTATTTTCTTTGATTGAAAAATACGGTTTTAAGAAATTATCGGGGTTGCTGACCGGCGCGGGCCTGCTGGGTTTCGAGAATGCCTTTCGCAAACAGTACGGTCCGCTGGACGAATTTCTTGCGGATTACTGGAGCGCTCTCAAAAACAACGACTGGCAGTACAGCGGCGTTCTCCCTGATTTTATCTACTGGGAAAAAACAGACGAGTTTGCTCTTTTTTCTGTAAGGGATTTCATCCGTCTCGGCGACCGGCTGCGTATGAAAAAAGAATTCCCGCTCGCTCTTCTGCAGTATAAAAAAGCGGAAGTGAAAGAGCCCGAAAATTCAATCGTTCTTGTGAAGATTGCAAAGACATACGAAGCGATGAAAGAATTTGCCAAAGCGGAAAAATATTTTTCGCGGGCTCTGGCAGCGGGACCGGACAACTTTGTCTGTCTCACTTCTTTCTCAAGATTTTTGTTCAATAAAGAGCGGTTTGAAGAATGTATTCCCCTCCTGAAAAAAGCGCTGGACAGGAACCCCTTTTACGGAGAAGGTTATAAAATGCTGGCTGAAATTTATAAAAAGCAGGCGAACCCGCAGGCGGAGAAAAAATACCGCCGGATGGGGGAATCGCTGTGAAAAAACTTTCGGAAGAACAGATTAAGAAAATAATTCCGGATTACAAAGAAGATGCTTATCTGCTGACGAAGGATGAAATCCGTAATCTCCGTGAAAGGTCAGCCCTCTCCGGCCTCCCCGGAAACACAGAGATAAAAAAAGCGCTCACGGAGAATTTTATAGGCGGCGTCGCAGGTTCAATTGCCGTTTATATGGATATAAACAATTTCAAGGCATACAACGACAATTACGGTTTTATCAAAGGCGATTTCGTCATAAAGACGCTGGCCGGTGAATTTTCCCGACGGGCGGCCGGTTTTGCCGGTCACATTGGCGGCGACGATTTTGCGGCTATAATGGATGACAAAGTTTTTGCTCAATTTTCACGCGGCTTATTATCATTTTTTGAAGAGAACCTGCGGGATTTTTATGATGAGGCGGATTACGAAAGGGGCTGTATCATAACTTTCGACAGGGACGGCAACAGGCACAGTTTCCCGCTGATGGGGATAACAGTTGTCGCTTTCGGCAAAAACAAAACCTTTAAGACCGCCGGGGATGTTGGTGAGTTCGCCGCACGGTTAAAGAAAATGGCGAAATTGAGAGATAAGAAAACTATCGGGAATTCCATTGTTTTTAAGTATGACGGTTCTTCTGTCACCCCGCTTGACGATATTATAGAAGACGATGACCTCCCGCTTAAAATAAGAAGGAGTGTCGTTGAGGCGCTCGGCGAAATAAAGGACTTACCTTATGAGAACGTTCTTGTAAAAATTTTAAAGGAGCCGCGTTATTACTTGCTGAAAAAAAGCGCTCTTTACGCTTTGGGACGTTTGCGGAGCAGGGAAACAATTCCGGTCGTTTCCGGATTTCTTTCCGACGCTTCGGCGCATTTGAGGATGCGGGCGGTTGAGGCGCTCGGCGAAATGGGTTCGGCGCAGACGGGGAGCGCCGTGGCGGCTCTGACCGGTGATAAAAATTTTTATGTAAAGAAAGCGGCTGTCCTTGCTCTCGGTAAAATTGCCGATAAAAAATTTACGGACGTTTTAAGGCGTTGTCTTGAAGACAGAGATGTGCGTTCGGAAGCGTTTATTTCGCTTGCGATGCTCGGTGATGAAGACGCGGTCTCGGCTCTTCCTGTTTTTATAAACGACGATTCCAACCCGAAACTTTTGAGAATTACCGCTCTAAAGATTATGTCCGGAATAAAAGATTACCGCAGGGGTTTGCTCGTTCTCAGAAACATAACGGAGAAAACCCCCGAAATGATTATTGAATGTTTGTATGCGGTTTCAAAAATTCTGCGCAATTCCGGTTTTACGGTAAGAGAAGATGATGTGCAGGAGGTCTTTTCGCTTGTTTCCGGCAAATTGTGGAGAGTGAGGCGTGCGCTCGCCGAATTCTGCGGCGAGGTCAAAGGACCCTTGAGCGAGAAAACGCTGGAAAAATTGAGCGGCGATTTTTTTGAGAGCGTCAGAGCGAAGGCGGTGGAGGCATTCGGGAACTTTCCAGGCAGGGCGTGGCATCTTCTGAAGTTCTTTTCCGACCCGAGCATTTCCGTAAGGAATGCGGCGGTTACAAGCATTAAATTTATGGATATTCCGGAAGACGGGAAGGGCGATATTGTGGAAAGTTTAAGAGTTCTCCTGAAAAGCCCCTCTCACGAAATTGCGGACAATGCCGCAAAGTCAATCATACACATCCTCAGAAAAAAGTAAGATTGTGATTTACGGGTTCTTTTATTATAATTGCGCTATGAAAATAACGAAGATTTTTCTTATTGCTTTTATCACGGTTTTTCTCGGTTCAGTTTCTCACTCCGCCACCTGCAGGATTTTTACGGTTGAAGGTATAATAGACCCTGTGGTCGCCGATTACATTGAAAAGGGCCTGGCGAAGGAAGATTTTGATATTGCCCTTATTGCGCTGAACACACCCGGTGGGCTCATGGAATCGATGCAGGATATTGTAAGGGCGATGCTTAACTGTCCGGAGCCCGTCTGCGTGTGGATAGGCCCGTCGGGCGGGCGCTCCGCTTCGGCGGGCGTCTTTATTACCGTCGCCGCGGATTTTTCAGCGATGGCTCCGGCGACGAATATAGGCGCCGCCCATCCTGTCCAGATGGGAATCGGCGGCCAAGAGGGAAAACAGCAGGACGAGATGATGGAAAAAGTCGTAAACGATGCCGTCGCCTATATTCAGTCAATCGCCCGCGAGCGCGGCAGGCCCCTCGACTGGGTAAAGGACGCCGTTAAAAAGAGCGTTTCAATAGGTGAGAAAGAAGCGTTAAAAATTGGCATTATCGATTTTATCGCCGAGACCCCCGAGGAAATGCTGAAAAAGATTAACGGCCGGCAGATTGAAAAAAAAGGCAGGCAGATAAAAATCAGCACGAAACATATGACAGTTGAATACGAGACACTCTCCGTGTGGAAGGATTTTCTTCACAAACTCGCAAACCCGAACATCGCCTTTGTTCTTATGATTATAGGCGTGTGGGGGATTATCCATGAAGCGTCCAGCCCGGGGGTGGGTTTCGGAGCGGTCATAGGAGGCATTTCTCTTCTTCTGGCTTTTTCCGCGATGAGAGTTCTTCCGATAAACATGACGGGGCTTCTTCTTATAATCCTCGGTGTCGTTTTGCTTTTCCTTGAAATTTTCACCCCGACTTTCGGCATCCTGACGGTCGGCGGGCTGGCGTCGTTTGCTCTCGGAGGGATGATGCTTATTGATAGGGCAAAAATGAACATAGGCGTTTCGCTTGGGACAATTCTCCCTTCCGTGGTTCTGCTCGCCGCTTTTATGTTTTTTGTTGTGGCGGTCATTGTGAAGAGTCAGAAGAAGAAAATAGAAACGGGAGTGCAGGGCATGCTCGGCGCGGAAGGTGAGGCAATGGGGAAAATTTCGGGGAGAGGGCAGGTTTTTGTTCACGGCGAAATATGGAACGCCCGTTCGTCGGAAAAAATAGAGAAAGGCAAAAGAATCAGAGTCGCGGAAGTTGACGGAAACACGCTGGTTGTCGAGGAAATACGGGGCGGGGTCTGAGAGTGGCGGAAGAAGATATCATAAAAGCGAGGAAGGAGCACCTGAACTGGTTCTTCGAAAATTCAATTGACCCGTATCCTGCGAAAGTTCCGAAGTCTGGCGACGCCGGTGAAATAATTTCAAGGTTTGAAAAGGATGATGTTTCGTTTGACGCCTGCGTTTCGGGGCGCGTAACAGCGATAAGAAAAATGGGGAAGGCGTCTTTCGCCGAGGTCTTTTCAAATTTCAAAAAGATTCAGATATACATAAAAAGGGACGACGACCAGAATAATTACGAGATTTTCAGGAGAACGGATATCGGGGATTTT
>JBDRMV010000117.1:0-8640 GCA_043811795.1 bacterium
TCTTGAGAAAATTTCCTCTGCCTATATCAATAATTTCCGTTTCGTATTTTAATCTTTTCAACGCCTTGTAAACGGCATCTCCTGTTTTAAGCGAAATCTCTCTTTCCGTATCCGAAACGCCCGCCAGAACCGCAATTTTCCTTAACTTTTTCATCTGAAATCTCCCCAGAATTCAACGAGGGGTTCAAGAAAAATTCCGCTCTTTTCAAAGACGCCTACCCGCACTTTCCGCATCAGACGGTAAACATCACATCCACTGGCATCCGGATTTTTAATAAACGTATTCGCATGCCTTTTTGAAACGGCAGCGCCCCCCGCTGTTGCGCCTTTTAAACCCGCTTTTTCTATCAATCTTCCGGCGTAAGCGCCCGGCGGGTTTTTGAAAATACTGCCCGTGGAATTTTTTACGAAAAAACCCCGTTCTCCACGGCGGCTGATTGCTTTTTTCAGCCCGGCCATTATTTTTCCCCTGTCCGACTTCGCCAAATTAAAACAGACCTCAGTCACAACAGCGCTATGCCCGAAAGACACCCGCCTGTAACCGCAACTTAAGCCCTTCCGGCTGATTTTTCTTACACCTTTTTTATCGGCAACTTTTATCCAACTGATGAAATCGCTGATCTGCGCTCCGAAGGCGCCGGCGTTATTGCGCACTGCTCCGCCAACCTCCGCGGGGATACCCGCAAGACGCTCGAGACCGCTCAGCGACTTTTCAAAACATTTTTTTATTACCTTCGAAAGAAGACATCCCGCCCCGGCAATGACCCGTTCTTTTTCAACTTTTATTTTTTTAAAGACCCCGCCTAATTTCACCACGGGCTCCGAAATTCCCGAATCGCTGAACACAACATTGGACCCGTTGCCTAAAACCCTGAAATTTTCGAACATCCTCAAAAAATCTACGAGTTCGGAAATTTTTTCCACCCTGTATATATGCGCAAAGCCGCCCGTATTCAACCTCGCAAGGTTTTTCATTTCGCCAATTTCAAATTTCATTTTAGGCATATGCACTTGATTCCAGTGATCGCTTTAAATGCGAAAATGGGTCACTTCTATTTTGCATAGAAATGGGGTCAGCTCTATTTTTGCATAGAAAAAAAATAACAAAAATAGAACTGACCCCGCAAAATAGAGGTGACCCGATTTTCCTGTTTAATATATCAACTTGATTCATGTGCATATGCCTATTTCATTTTTTACCTTCTTCTCTGGTATTTAGCATTTGATTTTTCGACCATTTCAGGTAATGAATAAGCGGAATGCCCGCAGGACAGACGTAAGCGCAGGCGCCGCACTCAATACAGTCCTTCGCCCTTTCACAGGGAATGCCTTTCTTATATAGCAAATAACTCTGCCGCGGGATTAAATTCATGGGACAGACAGCGGCGCACCTGAGACACCTTATACATTCGAACTCGGAAGGCGACGTCGACTCGAGAAGCAAAATACCGCTGGTTGCTTTGGAAACAGTTACGTCAAAATTGCTCACGGGCTGCCCCATCATCGGCCCACCGAAAACAATCTTGTTCACGTTGTCGGGTATTCCTCCCCTTAAATTTATTATATCTTCCAGGCGCGTGCCGATGGGAATAATAACATTGCCCGGTTTTCTGAAAAATCCACCGAGGGTAACGACCCTTTCAAAAAGGGGACGTCCCGAATAAACCGCCTCGTTTACGGCAACGGCGGTCTGCACATTTATCACCACGCAGCCGACATCGGAGGGTAAACCGCACGCGGGAACTTTCCTTCTCAGCAGCGCGTAAATCAGCTGCTTTTCTCCGCCCTGCGGATATTTCGCCGGAAGGACCCTTACGCTCATCCTCATATCCTGCCTGCGCAGCAGTTCCGACGCTTTTGAAAGTTTATTGTCTTCAACCGCGATGATAATGTCTTTTGCCGAAACCGCCCGCGCGGCTATTTTGGCGCCCTCAAAAATTTCATCCGCTTTCTCTTCTATAATTTTTTCGTCGGCCGTCAGATACGGTTCGCATTCGCAGCCGTTTACAATCAGCGTGTTTATCTTTTTCCCGAAAGGCACCGAAAGTTTGACATCGGTAGGAAAAGCGGCTCCGCCAAGGCCCACAATCCCCGCTCTTCTTATTATTTCTACAATCTGCGAAGGAGCCAGGGTTTTTACGCTTTTTAATTCCCTGTGCCGCTTTTCTTCTTCTTTGAAATCATTTGCAATAATTATCGCATCAAGTTTATCCCCCGAATAGTGCGGCCATTTTTCTATTCCTTCGACAATGCCCGAAACGGGTGAATGTATGCAGGCGGAAATTTTTCCGCAGGGTGCGGCGATGACTTCGCCTTTCAGAACCCTCTGCCCTTTTACGATGACCGGTTCGGATGCGGCGCCGGCGCTCTGAAAAAGATGTATAAAAACCTTCGCCGGGGCGGGAAAACGCTCTATGGGAAAGGAAGACGTCGCCTTGTTCTGCGGCGGATGAACGCCCCCTTTAAAAGAACTCATTATAACTGCCTCCTCACCCTGCCCTTCCGCCTGAGGCGGGAGGATAAAGGTGAGGAGTGTTTTCTCATTCCCATTATTCTGCCGGATTTTCATTTTCCGCCGGCGGCGTCTCCCCAAGAATGGGAACCGCCGCCTCAACGCACTGCGGGGCAAACTGAGTTCCCGAGTTCGCTGAAATTTCTTTTAGGGCATCCGCGAGAGAAAACCTTCTCCCGTAATTTCGTTCCGAAATCATCGCGTCAAATGCGTCGCAGACGGCAATGATTCTCGCCCCGACAGGTATCTCCTCGCCTTTCATCCCCGACGGGTAACCTCCGCCGTCCCATCTTTCGTGATGACTTCTTATGAAAGAAACAACTTTTTTTAAACGCCTTATCGGTTCAAGAATTTTTGCGCCCATTTCGGGATGTTTCTTTATAATTTTCCATTCTTCGTCCGTTAAAGGACCTTTCTTCTGAAGAATCACGTCCGGGATCCCGATTTTACCGACGTCGTGAAGGAGCGCCGCGATTGAAACCTCCTGCGCTTCATCTTCGGTCAGACCCATCTTGAGGGCAATTCTCATAGCGTTTTTCTGCATGTGCCTTGAGTGCTCTATTGTCATGGGAGAGCCGAATTCTATGGCATCGGCGAGCACCACAACCGTGTTCATAAACGTCTCGTTCAATTCGCCGTAAAGCCGCGCCCTCTCTATTATATGGGCCACCTGCGAAGCCAGAATGCTGAAATAAAGCAAATCCTGCGATGAAAAATCCTCGCCGTTGGTTTTGTTAACCGCCTCCATAACGCCCATCGGCTCGTTGTCAAGACCGAGCGGGACGACCAGAAGGTTCCTCGTTGCGGAGCCGGTAAACTCGTCCACCTTTGAGGAAAAATACTTTGACTCGGAAACGTCATTTATAACCGCCTCGCGCTGCTGCGTAAAAGCCCACCCCGCTATGCCTTCATTCTTCGGAAAAGCGAAATCCTTTAACTTCTTGGCATGCTCTCCCGAAACGGCTGAAAAGACCAGTTTATCCCTGTCCCCTCCGAGAAGCAGAACCGACGTGCCTTCGCATTCGACGATTTCCAGCGTTATATTCCCGATTTCGCTTAGAAGTTCCTGAAAATCGGAAATCCTTGAAAGTTTTTTTACCGCGTCAAACAAACTCCGCATTTTTACGATGCTCCTGTCCATATCGGTAATAAGGAGCAAACTTTCCATAATTTTTTTCAGGAGCAGAGAAACCTCGTTAAAAATTTTTACCTCGTGTTTCGGAAACTTTTCGGACTCGTCCAGGTTAAAAGCCGCGATAACTCCGGAAATATCCTTGCCACGGCCTATAGGGAAACTCATAAAACCCGGCTGCTCTACTGAAGAAGAATTCGCCTCAACCTCATTGAATATTTTTATGATGAACTCCCGTTTTTCCATATCTTCGTCCGCAAGGTCGTCTTCATTTTTCTTAGGATAAAAACAAAATTGTCCGGTGAGCATGTCTTTTTCCATTATTCTCACATCGCAGTGTATTGTTTCCTCCATAATTTTCACGATTTTTTCCAGAAAGACATCTTTTGAAATTGCAACGTCCATCAGCCGGATGACAGACGTTATTATCCTGTTCCGAAGATTAAGCTGCGCTACCGTTTCTTCAAGCAGTAAAATCTTTTTATCTTCTTCCATTGAGTATTTTCACATTAAACATTGAACATTTTTAACTTTTAATTTTTTTCTTTTCTTCGTTCTTCATTTTTAATCTTTAATTTTTGATTTTTAATTTTCTTTACGTTTCCCATCTCTTTATCAGATATTTTTTATTTTTCTCAAAAGCAAACGCCTGGGCGGAAACAACCGAAGACGGGTCTCTCTTCCCGCATTCTTTCAGAAACGTGTAAAGGCGGGCATAATAAAACGGCGTTATCAGACCGACGAGTTTGAACCTGTCTTTCTTCCATCTGTGGTACACGCATGCGAAATCATAGACAATCTTCACCCATAAGACGTTTGAAAAGTTCTCCTCCCGCGTCGCTTTTTTTACTCCATGGAAAGTTGCCGGGCTTAAAATGCTTTTCCAAATTTTCATCAGATTTCCGGCCGATAATTTATACTTTTCAAAATAATCGCCTTTTTCAATCATCATTTTCGGCGGGGAAACCTTAAACGGTTTGTTTGAAAAAGGAACATCACGGCTCCCCTTAATCATTTCCCATCTATGGCAGTATCTTTCCATCAGTTTGAAACACGTGTTCAGAACCTGCCGGAACATCGGACCGAGCTGCTCGGGGCGGCGGCTGTCGTGTTCCTTCACGCCGAGAAAACCCTGGGCGATTCTAAATGACTCGTTGACGGCAATCGTCGTCATCCAGATATCAATACCGAATCTTGAAACGTCGCTGTCCCAGTACGCCCAGTCAAGAAAGTACCTCACAAGAGGCGTCCTCATTCCGAAATCCCCGCCGATGGGCTGGCGGAGGCGCACGCCGTAGAGCGCCTGCGTGAGCGGGAAAGTTATCAGATTTGTTATCGTGCCGTCCCTGTAATCCCTCTCATAGTAAGGCGCAATAAAATCAAATTTTTTCCTGAGCAGCGGGGCTCCCAAATCCCTAATCCACTCCGGAGAAATACTTTTGAGGTCGGCGTCAAAAAACATTATCACTTTTGATTTCATAAGCACGCCCGCTTCCATCACAGCCCTCAAAGCCATGCCTTTACCCGAAACCCCTCTGTAAGTCGTACAGATTTTCTTAACTTTTCGCGGGCGGAATTTATCAAAGGCGATGTCAAGAGTCCTATCAGTGGAATCACCGTCCGAAACCATTACGGCAGAACTCACATCCGGAAAATATTTTATGAGACCTTTTTCTATCGTTTTTAGAACATAAAGGATTGTCTTTTCGTTGTTGAAAGAAGGAACGCCGACGAGAATATCGGCGGGTTTTATCCTCTCGAGATCTTTCCTCACATTTGCCGCAAGACCCGATTTTTTAATCATATCAGGAGAAAATGAAGAATTGCCTTTTGGATATGCATTCTGTTGTGCGCCTGACGAAAAACTATTGAATTTTCCGAATCCATAACTTCGTCCGTTATTTCCTGTCCTCTCCTCGCCGGCAGGCAATGCATTACTTTCACATTTTTTCCCGATATTTCAAGGAGTTTTCTGTTCACCTGGTATTTATCAAAACTTTTTTTCCTGATGCTTTCCTCCGCCTCGTCGCCCATGCTCGACCACACATCCGTATAGATAAAATCCGCGTCCCTGATGTAATTCGCATCTATCACCGCCGAGTAATAAATGTTTTTGTTATGCCTGCGGACTCTGTCCAGTTCTTCCCTGCGAAAAGCGAAATCTTCGGGGCATATAATGCCGAATTTGTATTTTAAAATCCCGGACAGGTTAAGCAGCGACCTGCTCACGTTGTTGGAATCCCCTATAAAAACAAGTTTCATTTTGCTGAAATCAAACCCTGAAACACTCTTTTCGTCAAGACCCATCTCCTCGCAGCATGTGAACAGGTCGCCGAGCGCCTGACACGGATGAAACGACTTTGAAAGACCGTTTATAACGGGAATGCCGCTGTATTTTGCCAGTTCCCTGACATCCGAGTCGCTCGTTGACCTTATCATTATTGCGTCCACATAGCCGGAAAGGGTTTTTGCCGTATCGCCTATTGTTTCCCCGCGGGAAAGCTGAAGTTCGCTGCTGCTTAAGTTTACGACATCACCGCCGAGCTGATACATTCCCGCTTCGAACGAAACCCTTGTTCTCGTGGAGGGCTTCTGAAAAATCATAGCCAGCGTATGCCCCTTCAGCGATTTAGAGAACTTCCGCCGGTCTTTTTTCATTTTAAAAGCCAGCGAAAAAATTTTTCTTATTTCATCTTCGCTCAAGTCCGTAACTTCAATAATGTCTTTTTTCATTGTTATCCCCGTCCCCCAACTACTATTTTATTCTTCCTCAAACGCGACAATGCGGCAGATGCAGGACTCGCCACCGACGAATTTCCACGGGAAACATCCGATGACGGTTCTTTTGTTGAGGATTTTATCTATTTCACCGCCGAGATTCTCCGCATGGATTATATCCTGCGGGAAAAGCCGTATGTGCATCAGCTGATAATGGTCAGCCGGAAAAATCTTATCCAGATTTTTCCTGTACTTTTTTCTCAGGTACTCATCGCACTTTTCCGCTTCCTTCGGCATCCAGTCCCTTATTTTCGTATTCATCGGGTGGTCGGCAGACCCGCAGTCAACGCCGAGCCACTTAATTTTCTTCCTCTCGCACCATTCGGCAAATTCCATCGTCGGGCCCGGATGCCTCACCATGTATCTCACCTCGTCGGCATCGGGCTGGTCCCAGGCATATTTATGATAACCGGTGTTGATTATGACAATGTCGCCTTCTTTCACCTCGACCCTGTCTTCGATGTCCTTCGACGTATAGATTCCGTAATCCTCCGCCGTGTCGGAAAGGTCAACGACAACGCCGGGGCCGTAAAGAAAACCGTTCAATGGGAGGGATGCAATATCCTTCCCGTGCGTGCAGAAATGGAGCGGACCGTCCAGGTGCGTTCCGACATGATTGGAATGCGTCAAAAGCTGACCGTTCGCCCCGTTGGGAGCGAGGCGTTTGAAAAACTTAATCTGCAGCGGCTCGTAAGTCGGCCACGCCGGAGTCAGATGACTGATTGGCTGTGAAAGATCAATCAATTTCATAATTTCCCCCCTCTTAAAGATTAAGGCGAACCAACTGGCCGCCTCTGCATCCGGTTTTGATTATAACATTTTTTTATAATTCTTTTAATAACCCTTTCAGAAATTCATAAAACTTCCGGACGGATGAAATTTTGACCCTCTCCGACGGCGTGTGGGCATTTTCTATATCGGGACCGATTGAAATCATATCCATCCCCCCGAACTTTTTACCGATGACGCCGCATTCAAGACCGGCGTGCACGGTTTTCACCCTAAGTTTTTTTGAAAAAATCTTTCTGTAAGTCATCCGTGAAATTCCGAGAATGCGTGAATTTGAAACCGGCTCCCATGCCGGAAAAACATCTTTTGAAGAAAACAGACAGTTATACTGTTTGCCGAGCGCTTCAAGTTTTTTTATGAGAATCCCCATCCCGTTTATACTCGAACTCCTGCAGAGATACCGCATTTTCAGCCATTTCTTTCCCGTGCGCAAAATCGCAAAATTGGCCGATGTCACAACGCCTGCTTTATTTCTTTTAATTACTCCGTGGGGTAATTTCGAAAGAAAAGTTATAATTCCGGAGCCGGCGCAAAAATATTCCCCCACCCCTTTGCGGTTCTCCCATTGAATCTTAAGCCGCTTCTCATCCCCGTATCTTTCTTTGATTTCCCCCATATGCTCCTTTAAAAAATTCTTAAAACCCTGAACTTGTTTTTCAGAGATGAAAACCGATGCCGAGGCCGCGCGCGGGATTGCGTTTATTTTCGTCCCGCCCTCTATTTTTGAAATCCTTATGTCAAACATCCTGCATAAACCGTTCAGAATTTCCGTTAAAATTTTTATTGCGGAAGCCCTTTTTTTATGTATATCCATTCCGGAATGCCCGCCGCGGAGACCCGATACCGAAACTTCAAATTCACTAAAACTCTGCTCCGAAAGCGCAGTAAAAATGACGGGCATTTTCAAAACCACCGACGCCCCGCCGGCACTGCCGGTGCAGACGGTTCCCTCTTCCTCCGAATCCAGATTTAAAAAAATCCTTCCCGACAGAAAACTTCCGGGAATCCTTGACGCCCCTATAAGACCCGTTTCTTCCGAAACGGTAAAAAGGCATTCAAGCGGCGGGTGCCGCATTTTTTTATCCGAAAGAACGGCGAGCATTGCGGCAACGCCTATTCCGTTGTCGGCGCCGAGCGTTGTGCCCGAGGCCTCGATAAAATTCCCCGTTTTCCTGAGTTCTAACGCATCGTTTAAAAAATTAAATTTTGTTTCCCGGCCCTTCTCGCAAACCATATCAAGATGCGATTGAAGAACAACGGTTCTTTTTGAACAGGAGTTCAGGGCGGGCTTAAAAACAAGAATATTGCCGGCGCTGTCTTCTTTAAACCTGAGCCCTGCTCCCCTTGCAAAATTTTTTATAAATTTCCTTACTTGATGCTCTTTCCCCGAACAACGCGGAATTTTTGAAATTTCCTCAAAATATTTCCA
>JBDRMV010000118.1:0-31562 GCA_043811795.1 bacterium
CGGCGGTAACGCAGCCGGTTCTTGATACATCCGTTGATATATCTTCGTTTACGATAGGGCTCGGTTTCAGTTTGAGCGCAGGCACTCACACTATGTATATTTCAGGACACTGGACGAATATGGGAACATTTAATATTGGAACTTCCACTGTTGTTTTTGACGGGTCATCAGCCCAGAATATCGGACCCAGTAAATTTTATAATTTCGCGGTTAATTCATCTTCCAGGGTAACAATAAACGGCACGCTTGATATTGACGGTGATTTTTCGCTTAACGGAGGAACCGTAACTCTGCCGGGAGTGATGCCTCAATATCTTGCGGGCGATTTTAACAGGGCGAGCGGAACTTGCATAAGCGGCGATGAGCAAAGTGCGGACGATGCGGAAATTATTTTTAACGGAACAGCGGTTCAGACAATAAACTCTGCAATAGACCCTCTGGATTTTAATTTGATTGCCTTTACGGTTAATTCTTCAAGCGAAGTCAGAACTAATAATAATCTGAATATTTACGGTAATTTCAAACTTTCCGCAGGAACGTTTTTTGCGGGGAGTTACGAGCATAAAATTGAACTGGACTGGACGCAGACGGGAGGAGAATTTAAGGCGGAAGGGAGCACGATAACTTTTATCGGGAGCGAAGTTCAGATAATTTCAATCAGCATTGACGGCGGCGCATTCGGCAGTTTTTTCATTGATTCATCCTCGGATGTTGTTGCGGAATGTGATTTAAATATAGACGGGAACGTTAAGATTTCATCAGGTGTTTTCACGCCGGGAGATTATACTCATACAGTCGCAGGGAACTGGACGCAGACGGGAGGAACTTTTCGGCCGTCATCAGGGACGGTAAATTTTGACGGAACCGTCCTGCAGGAAGTTTCTCAACTTTCCGGTTCGTATTTTAATAATCTCTCAATCAGCAATGGAATAACAAAGGTGCCTGTGAACGGTTCCACAGTGACCATCAGGGGGGATTTGGAAGTGAACATCGGCGGCCGGCTGCAAACTAATGATTCCGGGCGGCTTTATCTTGAAGGTAACCTGACATTTAACGGAGACAGTGATTCAAACAGTAATGTGACGCTGGAGATGAACGGAACTAACCTTCAGAGTATTTCGGGGAGCAGTGTACTAAGCGCTCTTCCCATATTCAGGGTTAACTCGTCAAGCGAGGTTTATTTGGATAAATCCGGTTTGATTTCCATGGGGATAGAAATTTCCTCGGGGGTTTTGAATGCCGGTTCGCAGGCCATTACGGTGCAGGGGAACTGGTCACAGGCAGGGGGAAAATTTGAAGCGGGTACAAGCACCGTAATATTCCGGTACGGCACCTGCACCGTTCAAACGCTTGGCGGGAATCCTTTTAATGATTTTCAGATTGGCACAACTTTAAAATGCGATCTTACCGCTTTGAGTGAACTTGATATTGACGGGAATTTAACAATTTCTTCGGGAACATTCAGCGCCGGCTCATCAACAATTACAGTTGCCGGGGATTGGACGGAGGAAAGCGGCGGGATTTTTGACGGCGGAACTGGTCAGGTTGTCTTTGAAGGCGTGGCTATTCAGACCATTACTGCGAATTCAGGAAGTCACTTTAATAATTTCAAGTCAACCGGAGTTTTTGTAAAGGCAAATACTTCTCTTGATATTGACGGTGAATTTAGAATAAGCGGAGGAGCGTTTGACCCCGGTTCTTTAACACATTCCGTTGGGGGGGACTGGCTCCAGATAGACGGCTCGGTTGAGGAAAATACAGGAACAATTATTTTTGACGGGGATTCTCCAACAATTGATCTCGGGGCAGGAAACTATTTTAATAATCTAACAATAAATGTTTCAGGAAATGCCACTGCTTCAGCCGCCCTTGACATAAATAATAATTTCCTGCTTCAATCAGGAATATTTGACCCCCAGAGTTCTACTCACACAGTGGGTGGGAACTGGGACGATTCCGGCGGGTCGTTCACGCCCCCGGCAGGGACAATAAAATTTGACGGAACTCATTCTGATTTAAAGTCGGGAGGTTCAAATAATTTTTTCAATCTCGTTATCGACAAAACGGCGGGGGCGGATACTTTAACCGCCAATAGCCCCATTGACGTAAACAATAGTTTGACTTTAACGAGCGGAACATTCGATCCGGGGGTCTATACGCATACCATTAACGGAAACTGGGATGATTCCGGTATAATTTTTAAACCGTCTTCCGGAACAATTGTTTTAGACGGCGCCGGTCCTTCAATAAAGCAATCGGCGGGTAACAGTTTCCATAACCTTTACGTAAACGTTTCCGATACCGCTTCGGTGACAAACGATATCAAGATAAATAAAAATTTATCCGTACAGTCGGGCAGACTTGATTTGGGAAATTGGACTTTTATCACGGTTTTAGGTTCGGTTACGGTTGAATCCGGCGGTGTCCTCTTTTCTTCCAATACCGCCAACGTAAGAATCGGGACGGAACTGATTTTTGAAAACGGTTCCTTCTTTGAGGTCTCCGGCGGGACGAATGCTTACACTACTATCACCAGCACAAACCCGTCAATTGCATTTTACAGTTTCTCATCGTCGGGAACTTTAGATATTGACGGGCTTATTCTGGAGTCATGTGATAAAAACGGAATGAAAATTTCTACCGGAACGATTACCGAACTTAAAAATGTGAAATTTCAGAGTTTGGAAAACGGCGCGGTTGCTCTTCCGGTTTATCTCACGAGCGGAAGTTATGATTTTGAAAACATTTCTTTTGACGATTCAATTTCAACAAATGTGAGAGTTCCCGAAGGTTCCGGAATTACACAAATTATTATGACAAATTATTCCGGGAATAAATCCGGCTGGGAATATGAAGAAGACCCGCAGTATGTAGTTAAGTGGGGAGGAACTCAGCCGCCGAATGCAATATCTAATTTAACTGCATTAACGGGAGATATTGAAGGAGAAATAAAACTTTCATGGACGGCGCCTGGAGATGACGGGACAGCCGGAAATCTTGACTCCTATCCCGAAGGAAAGTACATTGTAAAATATGCGACATTTCAGATAACTTCCGCAAATTTCTATGATTCAAACATTTCCACTTTTTCGCAGTCGGGGAGTCCGGAAAATTCTAAAAATGATGAAGGACCTCATACAATTACGGGTTTTACACCGGGAACAACATATTATTTTGCAATAAAGACGCAGGACGACCTCCCGAATACAGCGAGCTGGTCAACCGACGGTGTGAATGAAAACAATTCCGCATGGGCGCAATGGGACGTGACGGAGCCGGGCGCGGTAACCAGCTTTACCGCCATTCATTGGGAACAAATAATGCTTCAATGGACTGCCCCGGGAGATGACGGCTACGGCGGTAATCTTGACGGTGTTTTTGAAATAAAATATTCTTCAGATAGTCTGATGAATCAGACCGCTACAATCACCTTGTCCACTTCCTGCTCACAGGGGGCAAACATTAATTATATGGTAACGGGTTTAATTCCCCGAACGACATATTATTTCACCATCAGGACTGCCGATGAAAGAAATAACTGGTCGGTGACGAAGGGAACGCCGGCGGCGGTTTCCGGAAGTTTTTACGACGCCGGGCAGGATTTGCCGGGTCTTACCGGCGCATCCGGCGTATGGGGCGACTACGACGGCGACGGTGATTTGGATTTGGCGCTGACTGGCTGGACGGGAAGTGATAGGGTTTCAAAAATTTACGAAAACATCGGCGGTTCTCTGGTTTTCAAGCAGAATTTATCCGTTCCTTTATCAACCGGTTCTCTCGCATGGGGCGACATTGACCGCGACGGTGATTTGGATCTGGCTGTCTGCGGGGATGACGGGACAGACAGAAGATTCATAATTTATAAAAATGACGGAGGAAGTTTCAGCAGCGTCCAGGAACCGATGGGAGCGGATGCAGGCGTTTCAAAGGGCTCCCTTGCATTCGGCGATTACGACAACGACGGCGATGTGGATATAGCAATAACAGGCGAAGACAACTCAAGCACGAAAATTTCGAGAATTTACGAGAATAATAATGGAACATTCAGTGAAGACACAACAGCCGGCGCTGATCTGGAACAAGTGATGTTTGGTTCGGTTGCCTTCGGCGACTATGACAGCGACGGAGACCTTGATATCGTTCTTTGCGGCTACAATGGAACCGCAAGGGTCGTTAAAACGTATGAAAATACAGACGGGGTCTTTTCTCTCGACCAGAGTTTGGCGGGTGTGGAAAAGGGGCAGATTGCCTTCGGGGACTATGACAGCGACGGTGATTTGGATTTAGCCTTGAATGGGACTACTGACGGGTCTGCTGCCGGTGCGGTGGCAAGGGTCTATTTTAATAACGGTCTCGGCGTCTTCGCTCTTAAAAAGGGTCTTGAGGGCGCGTATTACGGTTCTCTCGCCTGGGGGGACTGCAATAATGACGGGAAACTGGATTTAATCAGCAGCGGGTTATATACCGATGGAGAAAAAAAGACAATAGTTTACCGGAATACCGGAGGGGATCCCCCGTTCGCATTACCGGAAGTGGAAGGTCTGTTAGGATTTAGCAACGGTTCTCTCTCATGGGGTGATTTTGACAACGACGGTGATTTGGATTTAATCAGGTGCGGAAATACTGGTTACGGATACAGGTCTTCGGTGATGAAGAACGTTGAAGCGGATGCGGGGTGCGGGGATAATGTAAACAGCGCGCCTTCCTCTCCGACGGGTTTTAATGAGAATTACGCGGAAGAAGTTTTAACCTTATTATGGTCGGGTTCTTCGGATGACAAAACAGGTTCAAACGGTCTGTATTACAATATCAGGGTCTCGACGGTTGAGGTATCCTCGACGGTTGTCAGCGGCTGTTACGGGACGCCTCTTATGGGGAATTACTTGAGGCCGACAACGGGTCTTTGCGCGCCGGGGATTAAATTAAAAAATGTTGCCGAAAATGCGACTTATTACTGGTGGGTTCAGACGATTGACGCGGGGCTCAAAGCGGGCGCATGGTCAATAAAGCAGTCAACCGTTCCGAACCAGCCGCCTGCGGCAGTAACAAACCTTTCGGCATTAGCGGGAACAACCGAAGGAACGGTAAGAATCTCATGGATTTCTCCCGGCGACGACAATCTTACCGGAGACCTCGTAAACGGAAAATGGGAAATCAAGTATTCTTCAAATGCCGATTTTTCGTCCTCTTACTTTATCATTTTATCAACAAGTTGTTCCGCCGGTTCTTCTCAAACGCAGATTGTGACGGGTCTGACGGAAGGCGCGACTTATTATTTCAGGATGAGGACGGGTGATGAGGTTCCGAACTGGTCTGAATTATCCAACAATGCGACTGCCTGGGCGATGTATGATAATATTCCTCCGGCAAAAATCACCGACTTAACAGCCCAGCCGGGAGAGCAAATTCTGTTAACCTGGTCTGCTCCCGGCGATAATGGAAACGCAGGCGCACTGGATTCCGGAAGTGGGTACTATATTCAATATTCAACTTATGGCGTTTTCTGGTCAACCGCGAATGCCCAGATTCAGATGGATGCATCCGGAGATTCTCCGGGTATTTCCAAATCAACAGCAGTTTGTTTATCTCAAGAAACAACATATTATTTCAAAATCTGGACGCATGACGAAATTCCGAACTGGGGAGAAGTTTCCGACGGGACGACTGCATGGTGTTATATTCCGCCTGCGGCAATAACTTCTCTTTCCGCTCTGACAGTCGGAACGGAAGGCGGAGTGAATCTGACATGGCTCGCTCCGGGGGATGACGGGACGGTCGGAATTTTGAAATCGGGAAGCGAGTATTTTATACAGCATTCAACTTACAATATTTCGTGGTCAACCTCTGATGCCCAGATCCAAATGGATGCCTCGGGAGACGAGCCGGGTATCTTCAAATCAACTTCGGTTTATCTTTCTCAGGAGACAACTTATTATTATCGTGTCTGGACTCACGATGAGAATGCAGTATTTAGTGAACTTTCAAATGAAGCTACTTGCCGGGCTAACATTGCTCCCGCTGCGGTTACGACTCTTTCCGCCGTTGCGGGATCATCCGAAGGGGAGATAGAACTCTCCTGGCTGGCGTCCGGCGACGACGTCTGGGTTGGAACACTGCCTTCGGGCAGTAAATTCAGGCTCTTTTATTCAACCTCAAGCAGCGAAGCTGAGTCCTGCGATTACGACGGTTATAAAATTGAAATTTCAACTGAAAACTGTGAGCCGGGCTCCGGCATACAGCGCACTGTAACCGGGCTTACGCCCGCCGCTACATATTATTTTCGTCTCTGGACGTGCGATGAGGTGCCGAACTGGAGTGAAATTTCAAACGGGGCTACAACCTGGGCTCAGGATTTGGTCCCGGCTGCGCCGCAGAATTTAACGGCAGTTGTCGGCGACGGGGAAATTCAACTTAACTGGTCGGCAAACACGGAGATGGATATTAAGGGCTACAAAATTTATTATGATACGGATACATTAGGAGAACCGTATAACGGCGCTGATGCGGATGAAGGAAGTTCCCCAATTTCAGTTTCAGGGAAAGACACAACTTTTTATTTTCTCACAACCCTTGAATGGACGACCTACTGGATTGCATTAAAAGCGGAAGATGATACAGGGAACCTGAGTGATTATACGGGGGAAATTTCTACCCGTCCGAACCCGACGGTTCCTGCCGCCCCGACAACTTTTACAGGTTTAGCCGTTTCAACATATTCAATAAAGTGGTCGTGGACGGACAATGCGAATAATGAACAGGGATATAAAATTTATTCGGATACAGGCGTTTTTAAAGACGGGCTGAACCCTGACACGACATACTGGCTTGAGGAAGGGCTCACCGCAAACACTTCTTATTATCGCTACGCAGAGGCGTATTATCAGTCGTACGCGTCATCTTCAAACGTAAAAATCAAATATACTCTGGCGAATATACCCTGGGTCTTGACGTTAACAGAAGCGACGACAGAGCAGATAAGCATTTCCTGGACCGGCGACGGGAAGGACTACTGGACACAGATTAGCGCGGATAACATCACCTATACGGATTTACACGGAGTATGGCAGGTGGAGACCTCAACATTAAGCAAAGGGCTGACGCCGAATGTTACCATGTGGTATAAAGTAACGGCGAGGAACGGTGACGATGAGCCGGCGGATTATTGCTTACCGGCATCCACCTCCACCCTTGCAAATCCTCCGGGGATTCCTGCCCAGCCGTTTACGAACGTAAGCACATATACAATTACCGCAAACTGGTCGGCGAATGATAATTCGCCCGATACGGAATATTATGTTGAATGTTCAACCGGCGACGATTACAGTGTTGTCGCTGATTCTTCCGAATGGATAAGCGCGATGAATCACACCGCTGCAAATCTGTCTGCGAACACTTCGTATTATTTCAGGGCGATGTCAAAGAATTATTCCGGCATCGTTACGACATGGACGGTTCTCGGAACAAAATGCACATTACCGACGGACCCTGTTATATGGTGTACTTCCGGTCATACGGACGATGGGAAAAGTAATGTTGAGGTTTTTACCGCGAGCGCAACCGCCGTATGCGATACATTCAGATATTACTGGGGCAATCAACAGAATAGTGCGCCGGATACCGATTGGAACGGTTCAACAATCACAAAAACCTGTTCCGCCGACGGGCACTGGTATTTCAGGTTGATTTCGCGTAATTTCGCAGACGACCAGAGCGTTTCCACGGACACGTTCCATATTGATTACAACGGAACAAAACCGAAAGTTGAGCCATCGGCGGTTGCTACTGGGACAAACACCGTGAACATCACATATAATGAGGCGGTGAAAAAAGAAAATTCGGCGAATCCCGGCGATGCGCTGAATCAAAATAATTATTTTTTAAGTCCGTATCTTGAAATCAGTTCAATAACCTGTGTTTCGGGAAATACGTTTGAAATTAAAACGTCAACGGAACAGGTGGTATCTACGGAATATATGATTTCCGTTTCAACGAATGTTGAAGATGAGTATGATAACCCGATTTATTACACGTATTTTGCGACGGCGACTTTCAATAGCTGGGGAGAAAACGATGCGCCGTGGATTGTCGCTTATTCAACGGAAACGAGAACCGACGGAACGAAGAGGGTTGAAGTTTACGCCGTGGTGAACGACACGAACGACCATCAGTGCCAGTTAAAGGTTGAGTACTCCACGACGAATGAATCGGGCCCGTGGGCGAAATGCACGATACAGGCGGGAACTGTTGACGCCCGTTACGATGATTCGGGCGGGGCGCCCGACGTGGACAACGCCGCTGATTTCCAAATCGGAGCAAGCGCCTCAAAAAGAATTGTCACTTCTTTCGGGGAGAACGGCTGCACATTTTACTGGCAGCATGATTCCGATTTAACAGCAGAAACAACCGCGTATCTGCGGTTTGCGGTAAAGGATGTTATCGGCGATTCCACCACGGTAATAACTTCTAACGTCGTGATAATAGATAATGTTTCACCGTCAACGCCGACCTGGGCTTCCTGTGTTGCGGTGTCAACCTACGGAATAATTTACGCCGCAAATGAGTGCAGTGATAAGAACGGACCTGTTCAGTACTATTTTGACGGTGACAGGTCATACGGCTGGTCTTCGTCAAGTTACACGACATTTAATGACCTGTTAGCGAACACCTCATATGCGATAAATGTCAAGGCGGAAGATTATTACGGAAATGAATCAGGAGTCAGTGACAGTTCCGCAACTTATACGCTGGCGACTGCGCCGGAAAGCGCTTACGATTTTTCAAAAACAACTTACAGCATTACATGGAACTGGTCTTCCGGCGGAGCGCAGGAGAAATTTTATGCCTGGGAAATTCAAAAATCAACGGACTCGGGCTGGATAACGGGAACTTCCTGGACTGAAAACGGTATGACCGCAAATACCTCTTATACGCTCTTCGTAAAAGCGAGAAACGGGGACTTGATTGAAACGTCATCGATTACCGCTTTCGCTTATACGGACATTGAAACGCCTTCGGGAGTCGAGTGGACAAATGTTTCCACGTGGTCAATAACAATGAAGAGCGTAAATGATTTCACAAATCTTTCCTCGACCGGCGGTGTTTATTTTAGTTTTGTTTCAGGAGGAACAGGGGCGGAGGACTCCGTCTGGCTGGATACAAATACATATACCGATAACGGGCTTCAGGAAAATTATCAGTACACCTATAAAATTCAGGCAAAGAACGGCGGGGATGAGACAACGGACTGGTGCACGGATGCAAGCACATATACCGTCCTTAACCCGCCTGAAGATAATGAATTATTCTTTACCGTTTTTTCATCGTCCATTTCGCCGGGCGTTGCCGAACCGCCAAGAAAAAGCAGCGGGTCAACCGGCTGCGCATTTGAAATAATTACGGACGGAGGAAACGGGGACGGTTCTGGTTTAACAGGGTCGTATTCTTATGCCGATGAGGGCTTGACGGAAAACACGACTTACGGTTATCGGGTCTGTTATAAAAACGGAGACGGGGCAGCAACTTCATTTACAAATGAAAAAATAACTCACACTTTGTGCAGCGCGCCGAGCGGTTTTGCCTTTTCCGATTCGTCCAGCACATTCCTCACAATGGAAGTGGATACTTTTACAAATCACTTCTCAGGGCAGGCGGGATACTTATTTGAATGGATCAGCGGGGAGAACGGCTCAAGTAGAACATGGGCGGCTGGAGCCAGTTCTTATACGGATGTCGGTTTGAGCACGAACACCGCCTACACTTACAGGGTTTATTACCGCAATTGCGACGGGGTTAAAACGGGTTATGAGGAAGAAACTAAATATACTCTTGCCGTGGAGCCCCTTGCCGGCCCATTTACCGGAGTGTCGAGCGGAAGTTTGACTGCAAACTGGTTTGCAAACGGAAATCCGTCCGGAACGCTTTACACCGTTGAATGTTCAAGTATCTCCGCCGGCGGCAGTATATTCGGTTCGTCCGGTACATTTAATACAAATGCTGTATTTGATTCGCTTGATTCCAACACCACTTATTACTTTCAAGTTAAAGCGGAAAATGGAAATAGCGTGGAGACCGGCTATGCAATTTTAGGTACGACTTCAACGTTTGCTAATCCGCCGGTAGATGCGGATCATTCTTCCAATACAACAACTTCAATCAACTGGCAATGGAAATCGGGCGGTGCGGGACAGGATTTTTGCGCTTCAACCTCAACTACATTTTCGCCGAATTCCGGCTGGATAAATACAACATACTGGTATCAGACGGGTTTGAGTACAAATACCGGTTATACCTGCTATGTGAAGGCGAGGAACTGGAACGGCGTTGAGACGTCAACAATTTCAGCAACTGCTTTTACTTCAATTGAAATGCCTGATTCCCTCGACTGGCTGGAGGTCAACGCCGCGTCAATTGCGATGGAAGCGTCCAATTCTTTTTCAAATTTGGGCGCCTCATCCTCGGCAGTTTTTTTTGAATGGGTTGACGGCGTGGATGGTTCATCGTCATCATGGATTTCCTGGTCAAGTTATACGGCGTCGGGTCTTCAGGAAAACACATCCTATACTTATAAAATCAAGGCGAGAAACGGCGACGGCGACGAGACCGGTTATTGTTCCGGTGTTTCAACTTATACTCTCCTCAATCCTCCCGACGACAGCGATTTATGGATTGATATTTCTCAAAGTTCCTCAACATTTTTAATAATTAAGGCAAGCGTTCCGACAAATTCGGGAGCCGGCCAGACCGCCTGTGAATTTCAAGATTTTAGATTAGACACATCTTCAATTCCATTATCTTACCAGTGGAAGGAAGAGGGGCTTTCGGAAAATACGAGTTACTGGTTCAAAGTCAGATACAGGAATGCGAGCGGCATCTGGACTTCAACGAATACGACGATGTTGACGAAATTCACAAGATGCAACAACCCGACGGGCTTTACAATGACTCCTGAAGATACCGGAAAGAAAAGATTTACTCTTGAAGTAAGTACTTTTCCAAATGATACCTGCGCTCCGGACATAAACGGTTATAACTTCTGGAGTGGAACAGGGCCTGATTCTAATTGGTATGAGTATTCTCTGTGGCAAACACCACTTGCAGTGGATCTTGGGGTAAATGTATCCTACACCTATGAAGTTTATTACAGAAACGGCGACGGGGTGGAGACGGAATCTGTATCGCTGTCAAAATATACGCTGGCGAACACGCCGGAAGCACCGACCGCATCTACATCAACGGTGGATGCCATTTACAGGGTTAACGTGAAAATTGACGAAACCGACGGTAATCCCGGTGCTAACACAAAGTATGCGATAAAGTGTTTCAGGGAGCCCTATGTTTCCGACGAGTATCTTGGCATAGGAGGCTTAATTCAGGGGACTACCGATTGGGAGTATTTCGGCGACTGGGGCGGCGCCGGCGGGATTGAAAACACGGGTCTTGCCCCCAGCACAACTTATTATTATCAGGTCATTGCCAAAAACGGCGACGACGTGGTGACTTCTTACGGTAATTCATCCGGCAAGGTCTGCACTTTTGCCGAGGTTCCTGTAGATGTCTCCCATTCGACGAATACGGCTGCCTCAATAACATGGTCCTGGTCAAGCGGCGGCGGTCAAAAAGATTATTATGCCTACAGCGTAACCGAATCAAGCAATTCAGGTTGGGTAAGTTATTCATCATGGACACTTTATGGGCTTTCAGCCAATACTTCCTATACATTTTTCGTAAAAGCCAGAAACTGGGCGGACGTTGAAACGGCGACGGCAACGGCAACCGCCTGCACGTCAATTGAAACCCCTGTAGGTCTTTTGTGGACGGAAGTAAATGTTTCATCCATTACGATGGCGTCGGACGGAACGTTCACAAATCTTGATACCGGCAGTTCCGGAATTTATTTTGAAAAAGTTGAGGGCGAAAACGGGTTTAATTCCGTATGGTCAACCTTCACGGTTCATACGATAACGGGTCTCGCTGAGAACACAACGTACTCTTATAAAATAACGGCGAGAAACGCTCAAGGCGACCCGACGCCGTATTGTGTTACCGCTTCCACTTATACTCTGTTGACTCCCCCGCTTCCGGCCTGGATTTCGTTTGCGGCTTATTCCTCAAGCGTAACCGTAAACGTAAATCCTCCGGCGAATAATCCTTATCTCGCGCTTACCGGCTGTGAATTTGTAAATACGTTAACCGAAACAAATTTCATTACGACGGGAACTTATTCATGGAACGATACTGACCTGACTGAAAACACAACTTACGCCTACAAAGTAAAATACAAAAATGCCTCTGGAATCTGGACTTCTTACACCATAGAGAGAATAACGCACACCATCTGTAACGAGTCGTCGGGATTCACGATAACATCCGCCTCGCAGACGTCTCTTTCAATGGGCGTTTCCACATTTACAAATGATGCTTCCGGAAATTCCGGCTATTTCTTTGAATTCGTTTCCGTCGGCGCCGGCGCTCCGGAAAGTTCTTCCTGGCTCAGCACAAATACTTATACCGACTCCGGGCTTGTGTCAAATTCTTCTTACACTTACCGTGTTTATTACAGGAACCAGGACGGGATACAGACGTATTTTGTGCAGATTACGAGTTATACTCTTGCGAACCCGCCCACAGGTCTTTATGCTAATGCCGAGGACTCTCTCGTGGTCAATCTCTCCTGGAACCCCGGCTCAGGAGGAAACAACTGGTATAAATTAGAAAGGTCAACGGACAACTGGTCCACCGCTTACCTTGTCGGAGACCTTTTTACTTCAACGACCCATCAGGACGAAATTTCTCTGGAGGCGGACACGACCTATTGGTACAGGGCCTACGGTTATAACGGCGACAAAGTTATTACGGCATCAACCGGCGCGGTCGTTACGACGGGACCGAATAAACCCACAGACTTTTCTTACATTTCCGCATCAACCGGCAGCATCACCTGGTTCTGGCAGGACAACTCAAAGACGGAGACCGCGTATTATGTCTGCACGGATACCCACGGGAGAATTTCTCCGGCTCTGGGCGTAGACAGGTTTTCCTGGACAGAGGAAGGGCTTTCACCGAATACCTCGTATTTCCGCTGCGTGGAGGTTTATAACGCCGCCGGAAATGTGTATTCGGACAGCATTTCAAGTTATACTTCCGCCTGCGTTCCCGGCGCCCTTTACGTTTCTTCTCCCTCCATGGCAAGTTTTAACATTGTCATTTCAACGGGTTTGAATCCTTCCTACACCGGATACGCAATTTATAATAACGAAGAAAGCAAATACGTCGCGAGCGGCGGCACGTTATCTCTAACGGAATGCTGGCAGACATTTGAAAACTGGGGCGGGAGTTCCGGAATAATGAATACAGGTCTTGCGGCAAACAGTTCTTACACCTATAATGTTAAGGCGAGAAACGGGGACGGAGTAGATACCGTTTTCAGCGCCACTTCAACGGTCGTTTACACGCTGATTCAATCTTCTCCGACGGGGGTGAATTTTGAAGTCGGTCAGACATCAATCACGGTTTCCGCCCTCGGGAACTTCACAAATCTTGATGTCCCGGATTCCGGAGTGTTTTTCTCGGAAGCGCCGACCGGGAAAAATTCCGGCTGGATTTCCACGACGACTTATCAGTTTGCCGGATTATCGTCCAATACCTCGCACTTTTTTTACATTCAGACAAGAAACATTGCCGCATCCCCAAATTCTGCCGCTGGTCAGTACGAAGAAACGACGAGAATTGAAACAGTTGAGAGTTTGGAGTTTAGAGTCGGGAGTTCAAGCATAGGTGTAGCGGCAGTTTCATTGTCTGCCTTCAGTAATTTAACCGAGGGGCAGTCGGGTTTATATTACGTGCTCCTGGATACCGGCTCCCTGATTCTAAATTCAACATGGACAAAGAGCGGCGGTTACATTTATTTTGCGGGACTGAGTCCGAATACGACGTATTACTTCAGCGGAAATTCAAGAAATCAAAAGGGCATTTATAACAGCACAACGACGGCAATTCCCGGAGTAACACTGGCTAATTCGCTCTCGGGGCTTTACGTCTCCGGCAGAACAAACACATCAATTGAACTCAAATGGTCGGAAAACGGAAATCCCGGCTGGACTCATTACGGGATTGCGCGCTCCACAAATAATTTCAGCGTCAACATTGACACAATTGTTTCTTACGAAAATGATTTCATAGTCGCGACAAAGACCTTCGGGGAACTTTCCGAACTGACGACTTACTGGTTCCGCGTCTGGGCGTATAATGAAGAAAAGTGCGAAACGGCATTTGTTTCCGTCTCAACAATGACGGTTGCCGAAAGTATTGCGCCAGCACAGACCGATACCCTGTCGGCTCTTACAGGTGAGTTCACCGGAACCATAGACCTTTCCTGGACAGCCCCGGCAGACGACGAAAATGACTACGGGTCAGGGTCGGTGTCGGGTTATGTTGTTAAGTATGCGACTTTCAGCGCCGCATCTCTCGGCGGGGATACGACGCTCTGGTGGGGTCTGGCGGAAGTTATTCCCGTCCCGAAACCGCCGCCGCACGGGCAGGTGGGCTCGGTTGAAACCCTGACGGTCACGGGTCTTGGAGACGAAATGACGTATTATTTCATCCTTAAAGCGTACGATGAGATTCCTAATTATTCTATCTGCTCAAATTCTGCGTATGCCGAGACGCGTTTGTCGGATTCCGAAAGCCCCGCGAAGATTACCTCTCTCTCGGCTGCAAGCAGCATAAGCAAATCAATAGACCTTTCCTGGATTGCTCCGGGCGACGACGGAACAGCGGGGACGGTGTCGGGTTATGTTGTTAAGTATGCGACGTTCAGCGCCTCATCTCTTGGCGGGGATACGACGCTCTGGTGGGATAATGTGGATGCCGCTTCTCCGAAACCGGCGCCTCATAAAGAGGCGGGGCTGGAGGATTACCTGACGGTTACGGGTTTTGAAAACAGTACGACTTATTATTTTGCGGTGCGTTCTTACGATGAAAGAGACAACACCTCGCCTTTGTCAAACGAGGCGTGCATGAACACGGGTGTCCTGGAAATTACTTATTTCCGGCCGGCGGACGGGTCTCTGGGTGTTGCCGTCGGCACTGAGATTTTGATAGGATTCAGTAAACTGATGAGCACGGAGACGGTAAAAAGCGCGGTGCAGATAAAGGCGGTAAAGGATAATATGGGGAGAAGCACGAATACGGTTGTGAGCCCCGGTTCATTCAGTTGGTTCGGCTCCACCTTTGCCTTTATTGCACTTTCTTTAATGAATAATTACACCTACGGAATTACAGTTTCTTCCATGACTGCGAAAGACCTCTCCGGCGCTTATCTCGAAGAAACGCAGAGCAGGTCTTTTACGACGATAATGGCGCGTAACAGCGAAAATGTCGTTGCAGCGGTTGACTCCGGCGGGAAGGAACTCTACAGGATAGAACTTGAACCCGGAGCGCTTCCGGTTGACACTTATGTTAAAACATCAACCTCTCCGTCCAGCAATCCCATCAGGGCGAACATTCTGTCAATTGAGAGAGCGGAGGAGAAAACGCCGAAATTCGGCGACGCTTATCATTTCTCAATCCCCGGGACGATGAGGGAGTTCAACGCCTACGATGCGGGCGGCGAATACAGGGACGATAATTTTTCCGCCGGCGTGAGAATAACGATACCGTACAGCGCTAAAAACAGTCCCGGGATTGTTGACGAAACTTCCCCGCCCATCAGGGAAAGGACTCTTTCAATTTACTGGCTTGATGAGGAGCATAATCTCTGGGTGAGAATTCCTTCTTCGGAAGTGGATGAAGACGATAATACCGTCAGCGCCGAGATTCCGCATTTTTCCGTCTATGCGGTAATGGGGACAAATTCATGGGACCTTTCAAATGCTTACGCATTTCCTGTTCCCTATGTTGACGGAAAAGATGCGGACGGTCACGATACCGTTCCTTCAAATACCATTATTTTTAACAATCTGTCGTCGGTTTGCACCATTAAAATCTACACAATTACAGGCGAACTTGTAAGGAAAATAGACCATAACGATGCAACTTCAACAGCGGGCATTGCCAGGGAATACTGGGACGTTAAAAACGATAAAGGTGAAGCCGGGGCGAGCGAGGTTTACATTTATTACATCCATAACGCCAAACAGCACAAAACAGGAAAGTTAATTGTGATAAGATGAAAAATCAAAAATTATTAATCTTCACTTTTCATTTTTCACTCTTAACTCTTTACACTTCACTCTTTGCTTCCGGCCCCGGGTCTTCTACCGCCAACTTTCTGAAAATCGGAATCGGCGCCCGAGCGGTCGGAATGGGCGGCGCCTTCTCCGCAATTTCGGACGACGTCAGTTCCGTTTTCTGGAATCCCGCCGGTCTCGGTCAGCTCACGAGAAAAGAGGCATCGTTTATGCATAACGAGTGGGTTGAAGGCATAAGTTACGATTACGCCGGTTACGCGCACCCATTAAAACCGGGCGACAAAGGAGTGTTTGGGGGGAGTTTGTATTATCTTACTGCCGGAAGCATTCAGGGTTATGACTGGGAAGGGACACCTCTTCAGAAAAAATACGGCGCTGATGACACGGCTGCGGTTTTTTCCTACGGAAGGAAGCTCACCGGTAAGAGGTTTAAGATGCCGGACAAAGGTTTGTACGCGGGGGCAAATCTTAAGTTGATAAACAAACGCCTTGCGATGGAATCCGCTTTTGGAATTGCAATTGATGCGGGAGCGCTTTACAAGCCGGGCTGGTCTCTGCTGGACGGTAATTTGCAGTTCGCCGGCGTTGTGCAGAACCTCGGGACGGGTCTCAAATTTATCAGCAAGCATGACCCTTTTCCTTTTAATTTTAAAATCGGTTCGGCTTATAACAGGATTTTATTTGATAACGGCTTTACTTTTGCGCTGGATTTGAATGTCCCGTCGGACAACGACGTCTCGCTTAATCTCGGCGCCGAATACGTGTTCTGGAATTTAATTTCATTAAGATGCGGATACAAATCCAGAGCGGACCTTGATAAAGGCGTCAGGTTCGGAGTGGGTTTTGAAGTTGAGGACATGCGCGTTGACTATGCGTTTGTCCCGTTCGGGGTTCTGGGAAATACCCACAGGTTCAGCATCGGGATGAAATTCGGATACGTCGAAAAAACGGAACTCCTCGCCGGCGAGGTCATGAGGCATTACAGGATAGGGGAAAAGTACTTTCAGGAAGATAGATTACTGCTTGCTTACGTGGAATTCAGGAATGTAGCGGAACTCAATCCGGCTCATGAAGGCGCGGGGGAATACATTGCTAAAGTTAAAAAGATGTTCAGCGAGACAAAAACGATTGAGGATAGAAAGAAGAGAGAGAGTGAGCTTGCGGAGCAGTTTGAGAAGGCGAAGAAATTTTTTGACAGCGGAAAAATGATTGACGCAAAAACCGCATTTGAAACGGTTCTTTCTCTAGACCCTGAAAATAAAAAAGCGCCAGGCTATATAGAAAAGATAAACGGGGCTCTTGAGGAAGCGCGGTCTCAGATGGCCGACGACCTGTTTACGCAGGGGTCTGCGTATTATGACAAGAAAATGTATGAGGAAGCGATAAAAAACTGGGAGAAAACGCTTGAGATAAATCCTCAGCATAAAGAGGCAAAGAGGTATCTTGAACTTGCGAGGAAAAAATCGGAAGAAGATAAAGCGAAAAAAGAGGAAGACAAAAAACAGAAAGAATTGGAGCACTATTATAACAAGGGCGTTTCAATGTTTAAAAAGGAGCAATGGGGTCAGGCGCAGGCAGCGTTTCAGTGGGTTTTTAAAACAGAACCGCAGTATAAAGAGGCAAAAGAGTATCTTGGAAAAATAGAGACCGAATTGAACAACCTCGCCGAGAAAAACAAGAGTGAGGCGCAGGAACTTTACACGCAGGGTCTGCGGGCGTACACGTCAAAGAAACTCAAAAAGGCGATTGAATTGTGGGAGAAGGCGGTGGAACTCGACCCGTCCCACACAAAAGCGAATACCTCTCTCAAGAGAGCTAAAGAAGAACTCAAAAAACGCAAATAAAAAAAAAGAAAGGGGACGGTTCTAATACTTTGAGAAAAATGTTATTATAAAACACTGTCCCGGAGGAGATGAATAGTGAAATTAGGAGCAAAATTCAGTTTATTTTCGTCGCTGCTTGTGATTGGCGTCATACTCGTGGTCAGCGTATTCCTCATCATTGCCGAGGGGAAGATGTTGAGGAGCGAGATGGAGGGAAAAGAGAAGAGTATCGTCGAGGGCCTTGCAAAGGTTTGTGAGGAAGCGCAGATAACCCAGGACGACCTGCTCGTTTTGAATTACATAGAAAAAATCAAGGAAAATGAAAGCGTTTCGTATGCGATGTATCTCGACAAGGACGGGAGAATAACCGCTCATTCCGATTCCGCCCTCATCGGAACGCATTTCAGGGAAGAAAGCGTGTCAAAGGAAAAGATAATTGACAGAAACCTGCCCGTAAAAAGCGGCAGGGGAATGGAAGGAAGCGCTCATATCGGTTTCATCAGGGAAGTGATAGAAAACGACATTAGGGAAAACATTTCAAAGACGAGAAAAAGAGTTTCCGGAATTGCCGCGGTCGCGCTGATTTTAGGGATATTCGCCTCGCTGATAATGGCTTTAACAATGACAAAACCGATTAAGAAACTCGCCGCCGGCTCAATTGCAATAGGTGAAGGAAAACTTGACACCGTTATTGACGTAAAAAGTAACGACGAAATCGGAGGCCTTGCGAAACAGTTTAACGTGATGGCGGTCAAGCTGAAAGAACTCGACCAGATGAAAGACGATTTTGTTTCATCCGTAACCCACGAATTGCGGAGCCCTCTCACGGCGATAAAGGGCTACATAAATTTTATTCTGGACGGGAAAAGCGGCGCCATCACGGATAAACAGAGGGAATTTCTGACGATTGTCGCTAACAACACCGCCCGCCTCGGAAGGTTTATAAACAATGTTCTTGATATGGCGAAGATAGAGGCGGGGATGATGGAAATGAAAAAGGAACCGATGAGCATTAAGGACATAAGCGCGGAAATGGTAACGCTCCTGCAGCCGCTTGCGGACGAGAAAAAACTTACTTTGAAAATTGACGTCGAAGAGGATATCCCGGAAATTGTCGCCGACCCGGACAAGATGAGGCAGGTGATAACGAACCTCGTGAACAACGCTTTGAAGTTTACTCCCGAAGGCGGTTCGATAACCGTTGAGGCGAAGAATTTTGACCCGGACAATCTGAGCGACCAGGCGAGAAGGATTTTTGAACTCAAACCGTCAATGTTCAAAAAAAATGAAATGGTACAGATTACCGTTAAGGACACGGGAATCGGGATTCCGGAGGAGTCAATAAAAAGCGTTTTTTCAAAATTTCAGCAGGTGGAAGGGGTGAGGGATAAGATAAAAGGCCCCAAGGGAACGGGTCTCGGCCTTTCGATTGTGAAGGGAATTATTGCGGCGCACAAGGGGAGAATCTGGGTTGAGAGCGTCGTGGACAAAGGGACTTCATTCATCTGCGTGCTTCCGAAGAAAGCGGAAGGCCCGGATGAAGGAGAAATGAAAATTTTTGATAAAGAAAACTGATGTAGTGCGAGGTTTTAACCTCGCCTGATGAAGAAATTGCCGGCATTGCCTTCGAAACACACTCCCGTCGGCGGTTCGCTCCGCAGTCCTGCGGGCTGGGGTGAATCTCCTCGGACTGACGGGTTTCTCAGGCAAAGCCCGGCAACTTGAAACAAAAATGGAAACGGAGGTAATATGGCTAAAAAGATTTTAGTAATTGACGATGAGTTCGCGATAGCCCAGTTAATCAAACTTTACCTTGAAGACAAGGGCTATAGCGTCGATACGGCTTTAAGCGGGACAGAGGGTGTGAAAAAGGCGAAAGAGCAGAAGCCCGACATAATTACCCTTGACATTATGATGCCCGAAATGAACGGTTTTCAGGTTATGGAGGTATTAAAAAAGGATACAGATACGTCAAAAATTCCCGTCATTTTAATCTCGGTTGTCGGCGGTCCCCAGAAGGAAAGAGGTTTTCACCTCGGCGCGGTTGATTTCGTCTCAAAACCGATTGATGAAGACAACCTGTTCAGTTCAATCAGGAAAGTTGAGGAAGGCCTGACAAGAACGGAAAAAACAAAAGGTGAAATTCTTATTATTGACGACGAGACGGACACCGCGAACCTGATTAAGCTGTATCTGGAGGATAAGGGTTTTAAAACGATTGTTGCCCTGAACGGCCCGGACGGAGTGAACCTTGCAAAGGAAAAAAGGCCGGACTTGATTCTTCTTGATTTGAGAATGCCCGGGATGGACGGTTTTTCCGTGATGAAGGTTCTTAAAATGGATAAGGAAACGGAGAAAATTCCGGTGATTATTCTGACGGGCCACGACACGAAGGGATACAGGGAAAAATGCCTTATGCTCGGCGCCACGGAATATCTAACCAAGCCGTTTACGGAGGACGACCTGACGAAAGAGATTGAGGAGCGCATCAGGAAAGTCGGGTGAATGAAAGTTCTTATTGTTGACGATGAGTCGGATTTGGCAAATCTTTTAAAAATAAATCTTGAAGTTGAGGGTTTTGAATGCAGCATTGCCAAAGACGGGCAGGAAGGGATTGAAAAAGCCGCCGCCATGCAGCCGGATGTGATTCTTCTTGACATCAGGATGCCGGTCATCGACGGTTACGGGGCTTTGGCGGAATTGAAAAAAAACCGGGAGACATCTAAAATCCCGGTGATTATGTGCACGACGATAAAAGGGGAAGAAAATATAAAAAAAGCGCATGACCTCGGGGCGAGCGATTACATCATAAAACCGTTTGAACCGGGAGAAGTCCTCGCAAAAATCCGAAAAGTGCTGAATAGTTGATAAGGAGTTAAGATGGAAAAACAGAAAATAATAGTCATAGACGATGAAGTAGATATTGCCCGTCTTCTTGTAGAAGAACTTGAAGCGGCGGGGTTCTCCTCTTCATTTGCCGACAACGGCGAAGAGGGTATGGAAAAAGTCCGGAAGGAAAAGCCGGACCTGCTTCTTCTCGACTGGAAACTTCCGGATATGGAAGGAATAGACATCTGCCGGATACTGAAAAGCGAGGAAGAAACGGAATATCTCCCGATAATTATGCTCACCGCCCAGTCCTCGGAAAAAGACAAGATAAAGGGCTTCGAAGCCGGCGCGGAGGACTACGTTACGAAGCCGTTTTCCTCGGGCGAACTTCTCGCGAGGATAAGGGGAATTTTAAGAAGGGTAAAAAAAAGAGATAAAGTCGTGGAGAAGGAAGTTGCGAAACTTCAGAAATACATGCCGAAGAATCTGATTGAAAAGATTCTTTCGGCGAAAAAGATGGAAGGGGAAAGGCGAAACGTCACTGTCCTTCTGGGCGACATAAGCGGTTTTACGAAAATGTCCGAAAAAATGGATCCCGAAGAAGTGCAGACGATGATGAACGAATGCTTCAAATTTCTGGTAAGCGTGATTTACAAGTACGAAGGGACCGTGGATAAATTTATGGGCGATGCGGTGATGGCGATTTTCGGGGCCCCGATCGCCCATGAGGACGACCCGCAGAGGGCAGTAAAAGCGGGTATTGAAATGCAGAGCAAACTTGAGGAATTTAACGGGGAAAAGAAATCGGAAGCGCCTCTTAAAATGAGGATAGGCATAAACAGCGGAATGGTTGTCGCCGGCTCCGTCGGCAGTGACATGAGGATGGACTACACTGTTATGGGTGATACCGTGAACCTCACAGCGCGTCTTGAGACAGCCGCGGAACCGGGGCAGATATTAATCAGCGAAAGCACATACGCAAGGGTCACGGACGACTTTGAATTTGAAAAACTGCCGCCGGTTCAGGTCAAGGGGAAGGAAGAACCCGTCCAGCCGTACAGGGTTAAGGGAATAAAAATGGAGGCCAAAAAGAAAATCAGGGCGGTGGAGGGCCTCGAAATTTCAAAATTCGTCGGGCGGGACAGGGAGTTCGGGATACTTAAAAAAGTCGTTGATAAACTTTTCTCGGAGCAGCCGTTAGGTTCTGTTGTTTCAGTGTTCGGGGATACCGGCATCGGTAAATCACGGCTGATTTACGAACTCAACGATTACATAAAGGAAAAGGGCGTAACTTTCTTAAAGGGGAGGGGCCTGACATACGGGCCAACGCTGAAATATCTGGTTTTCAGGGAAATGCTTTCTTCTCTTTTCGGGATAGACAATGAAGAGGAAGAGGTCGGGAAAAGCAAAGTTAAAGAAATGGTAAAAACACTGAATATGGACGAGGCGGATTCTGTGCCGCTTCTCAAATTTATGGGTTTGAAATGCGAGGCCGCCGCATTTGATAATATGGACGCCGAAGGGCGGAAAAGAAAAACGTTTGAAGTAATCAGAAATCTTTTTTTGAAAGCATCAGAGGTGAAGCCGCTGTTCTTTCTCTTTGAGAATTTGAGATGGACGGACCCCGATTCGCGGGAACTTCTGAATTATCTCATAGACGGGATAGGGCAAAACAGAATTTTGATAGTTTGCATTTACCGCAGGGGTTTTGAGCACAAATGGGGGGATAAGATTTATTACAGGGAAATGGAACTCGTGGAACTAACGCCTGCGAACCTGAATGATATAATCTCGTCGGTTATGGTTGAAAATAAATTGTCCGGCGACCTGAAAGAAAAGATTATTGTAAAATCGGAAGGCAACCCTTTCTTTCTTGAAGAAATAATTAAATCTCTGATGGATAAAAAGATTCTCGAGAGAGTCGAAGGAAAATGGGTCAACCGGAAAGAGGTCGAGACAATAGAGGTGCCGGAATCCGTCGGCGCCGTTATTATGACGCGCCTCGACGGACTCAGCGAGGATGAAAAGAAATTTCTTCAGATTGCTTCCTGCGCGGGTAAAAGTTTCAAATATAAAGTTGTCGCCCCGCTCTGCGGGGAAGAAGATAAGCTGAAGGCGGTTGTTTTAAACCTGAAAAACAAGGATATAATTGTTGAAAAAAGCGTCTATCCCGAGAGGGAATATGAATTCAAGCAGGACATCGTCAGGGATGTGATGTACAGCAGCCTGCTTCTCTCCCGCCGCAAAGAACTCGAAGAAAAAATAGGGAATTAATAGTGACAGTTTTCTTACTTACGCAATAGGCGCATCGCAATAAGGTAAACTGCCGCTGCAGCGGGAATTTTTATGAGGATGTGGAGAGCGGGGAACGCAAGCAGGAACGCCGTCATTACTCCCGTCGAGACGAGAATTTTAATCATACCGGCGGAAAAGCCCGAAGGCGCCGGGGTTCCGCTTTTCAGAATCAGGAAACAGAGATAGGAAAAGTTAAAGACGGACGCGGCGGAAGTTGCGAGCGCAAGGCCGCTTACGCCCATCGGGAACATCAGAATTACGTCCAGGAAAATATTTATTACAAAAGAAATGCTTGCGGCGAGGACAGGCGTTTTCATATCTTTCATGGAGTAAAAGAAATTCGCAAAAATCTTCACGCCGGAAAACGCAAAGAGTCCTGCGGCGTAAAAAACGAGAACGTCGGCGGTTACGTTCGTTGAGAAAGCGCCGAAATTTCCTCTTTCAAAGAGGAGCCCGACGATTTCCTTCGCGCATATAATAAGCCCGGCCGTCGAAGGCAGAATCAGAAAATAGGAAGAACGCAGCGACGAAAAAAGGTTCCGCGAAACCCCCTCTGCGTCGTTCCTGGCGGTGGAGTCGGACATAAGAGGAAGAGATACGATTGAAATTGAAATGCCGAAAAGGGCGAGCGGCAGCTGGTTCACCCTGTTTGCGAAGTAAAGAGCGGAAACCATTCCCTCGCCGAGAAGCGAGGCGCAGATTGTATCGACAAAAATGTTTAACTGCATTACGGAGAGACCTACGACGGCGGGCAGGAGGAGAACAAAGACCTTTTTTGCGTCGGGATTTGAGAAAATGCCAGTCACCAGGTATTTCAGCCGGCTCACTTTTTCCCGGACGAGCAGAGGCACCATCAAAAGGAAGTGAAGAGCGAACCCGGCCACGGCGAAGACGGCAAGACCCCGTATGTTTTTGAGAGGATCTTTCCCCGCCAGAAGGAGAAAAAAAGATATGAGACTTACATTGAACAACGCGGGCGCGATGGCGGGAATAAAGAAAATTTTTCTTGCGTTCAGCACTCCCATTGCCGCCGTTGCGAGAGTGACCAGAAGAAGAATGGGAAACATTATTCTTGCGAGAGACACTGTCAGAAAAAATTTTTGAGGATTTTCACGGAAGCCCCATGCGGTAATTTTTATAATGAACGGGGCGAATATTATACCGAGTACGACGAGCAGCAGGGAAATAACGGCAAGCAGGGAGAAAAAATTCCCCGTAAGTTTTTCTCCCCGGTCTTTTTCTCCTTTTGCGAGCGTCTCGCAGTATGTCGGAATAAAAGCTGCGGGCAGAGAACCCTCGCCGAGAAGCCGCCTGAGGAGATTAGGTATCCTGAAAGCGACGAAAAAAGCGTCCGCAACCATTGTCGTTCCGAAGAAGGAAGCGATAAAGACATCTCTTACGTAGCCGAGGACTCTTGAAATAAACGTCGCGGCGGAAACACCCGCAAAGTGTTTCTGAGCCGGGGTTTTAAAAATTTTATCAATCATTTGACTGTAATAACTTTTTTTGGTAAAATTTCCGGTAAAGAAGGGGGAATAATGGCAAGATTAAAGACAGGCCGGCACACGAGCTCCATAAAAGAAGCAAGAAAAAGCGTAAAGAGAAGGGCGACAAACAGGGCGTTAAAGCGGAATGCAAAAAGCGAACTCAAAAAATTCAAAGCGGCCATTTTAAAAAAAGACAAGGAAGCGGGGAAAATTTTGAAGACCGCGCAGGGCATTCTGGATAAACTTGCAAAAAAGAAAATTTATCACAGAAACAAGGCAAACAGGATAAAGTCACGTATGGCCTCTCTCCTCAAGAACGCGTAAAATTTTCAATACGGCGTTTGTAAAGGCATTTTCCTGCCCTTTTTTTATGTTCTCGTAGGTTTCAAGGATTATTTTATAACACTTTACGAGAGTTTCCGCCGGCGTCCCGTAAAGGAATGTTCTGATGTACGGCATATCTTTTTTAATTATTTTGAATTTTTTCAGCGTCTCGTCATCGATGGTTTTTGCGTCTTTTTGAATTTCCTTGAGCATCAGCATCGTTTCGAATCTTTTCGTCAGAAAACCGAGATAGGGGAAATAATCGCTTTTGTCCGTTCTTTCGCACCTTCGCAGGACATTTTCGGACCTGCCCTGCAGAAGTTCCTTGAAAAATTCAAAAATGTTAAGGAGTTCTTTCTCATCGCCTGCTTTTCCGACGGTTTCTTTCGTGATTGTTTTTTCATCGCCGAGAAAACTTAAGATTTTTACAAGATTAGAGTCGATTGCTTCGGGGCTGTTTCTGCTGATGGAAAGAAGTTCTCTTACCGCATCCTCTTCAATGTTTTTTCCCGCTGCCCTTACACTGCTCCTGATTTCACGCGCCAGGGCATCGGGGAACGGTGTGAAACAGTCGACGGGGGATATTTTATTTTTCTGGAAGAGGTTTTTTATTTCGGGTTTCCACTTTGAAAAAAAGACGAGCACCGTGTTCGGATTTCTCTCGTAGCCGAGCAGGGATTTAAGGTCGGCGATTTTGAAGAGTTCCGCATCTTTCACGGTTACGACTTTCTTTTTTGAAAACAGAAATTCGGAATTCAGTTCCCCCAGGATTTCTGCGGCGGAATTCAGGGAATCCATTTTGATACGGTTGTCTGCGCCGAATGTTTTACTGACGAGATTTTCGCCCTTGGTTTTAAGCGAGTCCTCCACGCCCATAAATACATATACGGGGTCAACCCGCGTTTTGACGCTGTTCAGAAATTCGTACCATCTCATGGGAAAACGGAGAAAACGGGGACGGTTCTGGTTTTAGAGAAAATGTAGGACGTCCCCTTTTCCACTATTTCTTATTTGTTTCTTAAAATCTGGTAAACTATTTCGGAAGAGAGTTCCTTTACGGCTCTATCCTGCGCCGCATGTTCGGTTTCTATCACATTAGCCGTCCGGGTGCTCCCCGGAGGATAGAACCTTATGTCAATGGGGATGTTGTTTTCTTCACACATGACATTTCCGGTTTCTGTATCCAAAAAACGGAAGTTTGCCTCAATCCAGAGTTTGTATTCTTCAACAACGCTGTTTGCGTCAAAACTTAGCGGGATGAGTTCGTATTTGTTTATTTCCCCGATAATTTTCGCTTCGGCATTCTCCGTTACGGGAATTAATCTTCCGTCGGCAAGAAGGTCGTCGCTGATTTTCTGGAAGAGTTTGTCCTCAAGCCCGTACAGGATGGTCTTGTTGGAGAAAATCTCAACTTTTACGTTGCGGATGCTGTCGGGCAGAATCATTTTCGTCGGAGTGGAAAAGGAACACCCTGCTATGATAAAAGGCAGGGCGGCAAATACCGCTAATTTTTCTTTCATTTTTTACCTCCCGTAACAATATTTAAAAGCCGGTCGGTGATGTAAATTTGTTTTTTTATTTCACCGGCGGCGATTTTTTTAACACTGTCTATTCTCAGCGCTTCAGCGAGGACTTCCGCCTCTTTAGCCCCGCTTTCCATAAGCACTTTCCCGCGCAGTTTTCCGTTCACCTGAATCACAATTTCTTTCGCATGTCCGGCGATTGCTTTTTCCGAGAAGCCGGGGAATTTTTCAAACGAAATTTTAAATTCCCCGCCGAGTTCGGAAGTTATGAACGGGGCGAAAGGATAAAGGAGTTTGAGTACGGTTACCATTGCGTCTCTGAAGCCGCGGAAGCCGGAGCGCTTGTTTTTCAGACACATGATAAAATTGACGAACTCCTGAATCGCCGAAATTGCGGTGTTAAATTCAAAGTTTGTCAGGTCATTCCTGACGGTCGAAACGGTTTTTGCCGTGATGAAACTTAGTTCTTCTTTTTCGTTTGCGGGAAGTTCGTTTTCAGCCGCCCCGCCCTGCGCCGCCCGCGAAAGTTTCCAGACCTTTCTCAGAAACCTGTCGCAGCCCCGCACTCCTTCCGCCGACCATTCAAGGTCTCTTTCGGGAGGTGAGGCGAACAGGATAAAGAGCCGGGCTGTATCAGCGCCGTATTCGTTGAGAATTTCGTCAACGCTCACGACGTTTCCCTTTGATTTTGACATCTTCGCCCCGTCCTTTATGACCATCCCCTGACAGAGGAGTTTTTTGAAGGGCTCGTCAAAACCGAGCAGCCCGATGTCTCTTAAAACCTTTATAAAAAACCTTGCGTAGATGAGGTGCATTGTCGCATGCTCAATCCCGCCGATATACTGGTCCACGGGCATATACTTGTTTATTATTTCCGGCTCAAAGGGTTTCATACCGTTTTTGTTGTCAAGGTAGCGCAGGAAATACCAGGAAGAGTCGAAGAAAGTGTCAAGAGTATCCGTTTCTCTTTTCGCTTCACCGCCGCATTCCGGACACCTGACGTTTACAAATTCCGGAATGTTTTCCAAAGGGTTTCCTTTTTTATCAAAAGAAACATTTTCGGGCAGGACCACGGGCAGTTCATTCTCCGGGACGGGAACTTCTCCGCATCCCGGGCAGTAAACAATCGGTATTGGCGTTCCCCAGTATCTCTGTCTTGACACGAGCCAGTCGCGCAGGTGCCACCTGATTTCGGTTTTGCCGATGCCTTTTTCCTCAAGGAACAGGGCTATTTTCTTCTTCGCCGCATCCGACGGTATTCCTGAAAAATCACCGGACTCAGCGAGAATACCGTCTTCGACGAACGCTTCCCGCATCTTTTCGCCGTCAAGTTTTTCGCCGGCAGGGGTTATCACGACTTTTACGGGGAGTTTATATTTTCTTGCAAAAGCGAAGTCCCTTTTATCGTGCGCCGGGACGCACATAATTGCGCCCGTTCCGTATTCCGTAAGGACGAAGTTTGCCGCGAAAACCGGTATTTTTTCGCCTGTGACGGGGTTTCTCGCACGTGTCGTAAGTTCTACTCCGAATTTTTCCTTTTCCTCATCGCTTTGCGAAACCGCCTGCGCCTTCAAATCTTCGATTTCTTTTTTTTTATCGCCGCCGATTTTTGAAAGGAGGGGATGGTGCGGGGAAACAGCCATAAACGTAGCCCCCCATAAAGTGTCCGGCCGCGTGGTGAAGACCTCGAGCTCTCCGCCTGTTTCCAGAGGGAATTTTATTTTTACGCCCTCGCTTTTCCCGAGCCAGTTTGTCTGCTGGCTTTTCACTCTTTCCGGCCAGTCAAGGCCGTCGAGGCATTTCAGAAGTTCTTCCGCGTAATCCGTAATTTTCAGGAACCACTGCTTCAGGTTTTTCCCCGTAACGTTGTCGCCGCATCTCCAGCATTTTCCGGAAATCACCTGTTCGTTCGCCAGGACAGTCCGGCAGGAGGGGCACCAGTTTATTGCCGCTTCTTTTCTGTAAACGAGGCCCCTCTCAAAAAATTTCAGGAAGAACCACTGGTTCCACCGGTAATAGTCCTCCCTGCAGGTAATGACCAGCCGGTCCCACTGATAGGACAGACCCATTCTCTTCTGCTGATTCATCATTTTTTCTATGTTTTGCATCGTCCATTCTTTCGGATGGACGCCGCTTTTTATTGCGGCGTTTTCCGCCGGCATTCCGAATGCGTCAAAACCCATCGGGTAAATTACGTCGGAGCCCTGCATTTCAAGAAATCTTTTGTAAGTGTCGCCGATTGTGTAGTTTCTCATGTGTCCCATGTGAAGAGCGCCCGAAGGGTAGGGGAACATTTCAAGAAGATAAATTTTTTTTCTGTTTTTTGATGCGGAGGTCTTTCCTGATGCGAAGATATCCTTCCACTTTTTCTCAATTTCCCTGAAATTGTATTTCTGTATTTTTTCCATAAATTTCCCTTTAATTCCCCTTTAATAAAAAAAGTTTCTTTTTTTTAGTGTATCAAATTTAAAACAAAATTTGTATAATCAAAAACAGATGAAAAGAATGAAAATGTTGACGGAAAATAGCGGATTTTTTACTTTTTTGTTTTTCGCCATATCGGTTTTTGTGATATGTCCGCCCGCCCGGGCGCAGGTTGCTGTTAAGCACAGCGGAAATAATGCGCTTTCCTGCGAGGTAGAAAATTCTCCGCTTGTGCTCACGGAGAAAGACGGCTTTAATTTCGTGAACTGCAATGACTGTGTTACTGAATTTATCGTCGGCAAACCGCGGCTTCCGGTGAGGAATTTTTCCGTCGCGCTGCCCGAAGGGAAAGAACTCGACGGGTTTGAAATAGAAAAAACAGAAAAAATAAAACTTGAAGGGAATTACACAATTTCTGCCGTATCTCCGCCGAGAATTATCAGCGTGAGGCAGGGGGGAAAGCGTGCTCTGAGTGCGGCGGGGAGTTCGGGAAATGTCTTGAGATTAAACTCCGTCCAGAGAAGCGGCTCTATGAGCGCTGCTTTTTTCAGCGTTCCTGCGGCTTCTTACGATGCGGACAGGAAGGAACTATACTGGATTAAAAGTGTCAGTTTCAGGATAATTTTGAAATCAGCAGGGATAAAGTCATTGAAAAAAAGCGCTGCAAACAGGAAACTTCTCCGGTCTCTTGTCGTGAATCCTGAAATGGTAGCGCCCGCTGCGGCGCCGGCGGAAATGTATCTCATAATAACAAGCGAGGGGTTGAAGAATTCTTTTCAGAATCTTGCGGATTCAAAATCAAGTTTGTTTGACTGCGAAATCAAAACGGTTGAAGATATATATGATGCTTATTCCGGCGGCGATAATCAGGAAAAAATCAGAAATTGCATTATCAGTTACGGCAATAATCTGAAATATGTCCTCTTGGGGGGTGATACGGACGTTGTCCCCGCGAGGGGCGTTTACGCAAAAGTTACGGGAGCTGTTTTATCGGGGGAGGATGTTGTGGATTCCAGCATCCCATGCGATTTGTATTATGCCGACCTCACAGGCGACTGGGATTCCAGCGGCAACGGCATTTACGGCGAGGTTGCGGACGACGTTAATTTCATACCCGAGGTCTTCGTCGGGCGCGCTCCGGTCGGCACCGTAACGGAGGCGGAGAACTTTGTCAGTAAGGTCTTGAGTTATCCGAAAACGTATAACTATAAAGAACTTCTGCTCGGCTGTGAACTTGACGCCGTCAATGACGGGAAAGACCTGATGCTTCAGGTGAAAGCGGTGACGACAGGGTTTTATGAAATTACCGAAATGTACGAAAGCAGCGGAACATTGACCAAAGCGGCGGCGGTAGATAAAATAAATTCGGGAGTCAACTTCGTAAATCACGCCGGGCACGGAAACTGGAACTGGCTTGACACATTTTTTGACATAAACACCGTCAGGAATTTTACAAACGAAACGCCCTTTGTTTTTTATTCAATCGGCTGTTACGCGGGCGCTTTTGATAACAAAAATCAATATGGCAATATTGTTGAGGATTGTATCGGCGAGGAATTTGTAAAAAACAGTCAGGGGGGCTGCACCTTCATCGGCAATTCGAGATACGGTTTTTACGATGACTATGATGCCACTCTTTACAGCGGCGAGTTTATGGTTGATTTTTATGACAGTTTGTTTTCCGGCGGAAATTTTGAAGATGCAGGCGGGGCATTTTATGCGAGCAAGGCGCATTTTATCGCCCAGTCAGGCACCGACACGGCGCACAGGTGGCTGCAGTTCTGCCTTAATCTTTTAGGCGACCCTTTTATCATTCCGAGCGACTTTTCTTACGTGGGAAGCATCCTTAATTCATCAAGCACCACCCAGTCAGTTACTGTTACCCCGTCCTCCAATAACGAACTTATTGTCACTTTGAAAAATATGGGCGTATCAGCAGAAAATCTGACGGCATCAATACAAACGGCCGACCCTTATGTTGAGATAACTTCAAGTTCTTCATTCTTCGGAAACATTCCTGCGGGCGGGGAGTTATCAAATACGGATGACCCGTTTTATTTTGAAGTTCTGGCAAATTGCCCCTGCGAGCACACGATAAATTTTTCACTGCTTGCAAAAACGACCGATTATGCCTGTTACAATTATTTTTCTGTTTCCGTCGCCCGCGTTGCGCCGGCGCTTTCTATGGTTTACAGTTATCCGAACCCGTCGTACGGGCAAACCGTAAATATCGTAAACATTCCGAAGGACTCAAATCCCGTAGTTCATATTTACACGCTATCAGGCGACGAGGTTGCCGTCCTCAGGGATGGCTCAGGTCTCGTAAGCGCCCCCGCTTCTATGAAGGCGGAATGGGACCTGAAAAATACAAAGGGTTTTCCCGTCGCCTCGGGGGTTTATTACTATTTTATCCAGTCAAATGCCGGCAACGCAAAAGGAAAAATCGCGTTAATAAGGTAAAGGGGCAGGTTCTTTATCCGCCTGAGGCGGACAGGCAATATGACAAAAAACAGGGGTAGTTTGTACCTAACCTGCATTATTCATACTGAGGGTATTTTTGATGAAAGTGTTATTAAAGAAAAATGGGTCACTTCTATTTTTGACAGAGAATACAGAGCAAAAATAGAGGTGACCCGATTTTTCACCCGATTTTTCCCAGAGAATATGAAT
>JBDRMV010000119.1:0-3816 GCA_043811795.1 bacterium
AAAGCGTTTCAAGGGCGTCTCGGAAAAATTCCTGAACAGAGTTTTTACAGAAGAAGAAATCAGTTACTGCCGGAAGTCCGCAAATCCCGCAATGCATTTTGCGGCGAGGTTTGCGGCGAAAGAAGCGGTAATAAAGGCGACAACGAAGACCGATATCGCGCTGAAAGACATATTTGTAAAGAACAGGGCAAACGGAGCTCCGGACGTTTTTATCAAAGGGAAGAAAAAAAAGTTTTTTATCTCCATTTCGCACACGAAAGATATCGCGGTCGCGGTTGTTGCGGTGCAGTAAATGCGGGTAGTAACCGGAAAGACCTGCATTACCGCCGATAAAAAGACAATCGCATCCGGCATATCGGGCAGGACCCTTATGAAAAGAGCCGCGGGAGGTCTTGCGGATTTTCTGAATAACTTCGGAGCAAAGAACGTTGTTTTTGTCATCGGCGCCGGAAACAATGCGGGCGACGGCGTTGTCGCTTCGGGGCTGTTGAAAAAAAACATCGCGAGAGAAATTTTCTGCATTTTTCCTGCAAACAAGGTAAACGACAACGTTAAGTGGGCGGAGGAAATATGCGGGGAGAAAATTCTTTTTCAACCGTCGATAAAGGAACTGAAAGAAAGTTTTAAAACTGCAGATTGTATTGTTGACTGTATTTTCGGAACGGGTTTTCATGGCGAAGTAAGGGGTTTTGCGAAGAGCGTAATCAGAACCATAAATAACAGCGGGCTCCCCGTTGTCGCATGCGATGTTCCGTCGGGGATTGATTCAAACACCGGGCAGTGCTCTCTCTCCGTCAGGGCAACTTTTACTGTCACGTTCGGTTTCCCGAAACTCGGTCTCTTCCTTGATCCTGCTATGTTTTGCGCCGGCTCCGTAAGAGCGGTTGACATCGGGCTTAAGATGCCGCCGGTAAAATCAAACATTCAAATGATTACCGCAGGTGAAATCAGAAAAAAAATCCCTGCAAGAACCCCGTTGCAGCACAAATACGGGTCAGGTCATGTTCTGGTCTTTGCGGGGAAAATGAAAGGGGCGGCGGTCCTCGCTGCGATGGGGGCTCTTCGGTCGGGAGCAGGTCTCCTTACAATCGTAACGGATAAAAAAATAAATATCCCCGAGGCGATACAAATCGGATACGGGACAGACATCCCCGAATATATCGGGCGGAAGAAGGTTAAATCCGTCGTTTTCGGCTGCGGATGGGGCAGGGATGACGGGAGCGTTCTGAAACTGCTTTCAAAAATAAAAATTCCCAAAGTGATTGACGCCGACGGAATTTATCTTTTAAAAAAGTTTAAGTATTTTGGAAAAATAAAAAACTATATCCTTACGCCTCATTCAGGCGAGATGAAAAATCTCACCTCTAAAAACCTGAACATTCCCGGTAAATGGGAAGTTGTAAAAGAAGTCTCAAAGAAACTTAAAGCGGTCGTTTTGTTAAAAGGCTTTCAGACAGTAATTTCGGACGGTCAGAATGTTTTCATAAATCCCACCGGTAACCCCGTTCTTGCATCCGGAGGAACCGGCGACCTCCTCTCCGGAATGATCGCAGGCTTTATTTCACAGGGGATGAAAAATCCGGACGCTGTGAAAGCCGCCGCATACATTCACGGACTCTCCGCCGACATCCTGATGAAAGAGAAAGGCGGCCGCGGCATTCTCGTCCGCGAAATCGCCTCAAAAATCCCGCTTGCAATAAAAAAACTCCTTGAAAACAAAGCAGTGTAGATATCAGAAGAAACGTTCCGGGTATTTTATAACGCATTGCTGCAGGAGAAAATCCCGTAAAAAAGGTCTGCTCCCCGCAAAAGAAAGATATCTCGCCGGATACATAAACGATGTTCTGAAACTTTCTAAATCTCAGGGCATTGGTTTTCTGATACTTTCGGGGAAGTCCGGCTTTCTGAAAGAGAACGCGAAAATCCCGTACTATGACAAGCTGCTGACTTATTCCGATTTTGAAGCATTAAATAAAGTTGCGGACAGGCAGTATAAAAAATACAAATTCAGAAAGGCGGTATTTTTTCACATTGACTCAAAGATTGACGGGAAAGTCAGAACCTACGTCGACTTTATGAAAGAGTTCTCCCTGAAAAACGATATTGACATAGAATTTGTTATTCTTTAGAAAAATGGGAAAGGAAAAATGGGTCAGCTCTGATTTTTTTATAAATTATCTCTGAAAAAATAGAACTGACCCCATTTTTCCCTTTTTTTCCATTTTTTTCCCATTTTTTTTCTGCGGGAAATTGCAAATCACCGGTATATTGATTAAAATATAAGTTATGATTTATGACGTTTTAATTATAGGTTCCGGCATTGCGGGGCTCTCCGCCGCGCTGAAACTGCCGGTGAAGTTTAAAGTCGCTGTTATAACAAAAAGAAAACTCGCCGATTCGGAGACGTCTTTTGCTCAGGGAGGAATTTCCTGCGTGACTTCCCATGCCGATTCCTTTGCCTCGCACATCAGGGACACGTTAAAAACAGGAGAAGGAATATCCAAAAGGGATATCGTTGAAATTGTTGTCCGGGAGGCCCCCGGGAGGTTAAACGATTTGATTTCTCTCGGCGTCAAATTCACGAAGTCAGGAAGTTTTTACGACCTTCATCTTGAAGGAGGTCATTCCCATAGGAGAATTATACATGCGGACGACCTGACGGGGAAAGCGGTGGAAGACGTTCTTGTTAAAAAAATAAAGGCAAAGAAAAATATTTCCGTGTTTGAGCGTCACATTGCGGTAAACCTGATAAAGAAAAATTCAAAGTGCAGGGGCGCTTATGTTCTGGATGAAAAATCCTCGGAAGTGAAGATTTTTTCCGCGCGCGCGACGCTGCTCGCCACGGGCGGAGCCGGCAAAAGTTATCTCTACACATCCAACCCCGATGTCTCCACCGGCGACGGCATCGCGATGGCTTACAGGGCAGGGTGCTCGATAAAAAATATGGAGTTCGTTCAGTTCCACCCGACCTGTCTCTATCACCCGGAAGCAAAATCGTTTCTGATTTCGGAGTCGGTCAGAGGGGAGGGGGGTCTTCTTTTTACTAAATCAGGCGAAAGGTTTATGCGCCCGAGGGGGGAACTTGCTCCGCGGGACATTGTCGCGAGAGCGATTGACGCCGTTCTGAAACGGACGGGCGACGACTTCGTCTATCTGGACATTTCGCACAGGGGTCCGGCGTTCGTAAGGAAGAAATTTCCGTATCTTTGTGAAAACGTGAAAAAATTCGGATTTGATATGGCAAAAGAGCCGGTTCCCGTCGTTCCCGCGGCGCATTATATGTGCGGAGGCGTGTCAGCGGACGAATGGGGTCAGACGGAAATTCCGAATCTTTATGCGGCCGGAGAGGTCTCCTGCACGGGGCTGCACGGAGCGAACCGCCTTGCCTCGAATTCACTTTTAGAAGGCGTCGTTTTTGCGCACCGCGCGGCGGTCAAAATAACCGGGCAGTTAAAGAAGAAAGAAAAAGTTCCGAAAATTTCCCGCTGGAAAACATACGGCGCAAGGCCGTCCGACGAGGCGGTGATAATTTCGCAGAACTGGGATGAAATAAGGAGATTCATGTGGAATTATGTCGGGATTGTAAGGAGCATGAAGCGCCTTGAACGCGCGCACCGCAGGATAAAAAACATTCTGAAGGAAATTGACGAGTATTACTGGAATTTTCTCGTCACAAGGGACCTGATTGAATTGAGGAACGTTGCGCAGGTTGCGTACATAACAATAATGTCGGCGATGTTGAGGAAGGAATCGCGGGGGACGCATTTTATGATTGATTTTCCGCGGAAAAACGACGCTAAGTTTAAGAAAGACACG
>JBDRMV010000120.1:0-9716 GCA_043811795.1 bacterium
TTATTCATACTGAGGGTATTTTTGATGAAAGTGTTATTAAAGAAAAATGGGTCACTTCTATTTTTGACAGAGAATACAGAGCAAAAATAGAGGTGACCCGATTTTTCACCCGATTTTTCCCAGAGAATATGAATAATGCAGTCTAATATTTAGTTGTTTTTAGTTTTGTTTAGTGTTATAATTGGGGCATAATTTTGTCGGGCGGGAGGAAAATATGTTAGGAAAGTTTGTCAGGATTGAAAGAATACTGAACAGAATTACAGGCAAGACCGTAATTATTCCCATGGACCATGGAATAACAATGGGGCCGATAAAGGGTCTGGAAAATTTAAAATTGACGATTGATAAGGTTGTCTCGGGCGGAGCAAACGCCATTCTTCTTCACAAAGGCATGGTCGGCGCCGGTCACAGGGGGGGAGGAAAAGATGCCGGCCTGATTATTCATCTTTCCGGCTCTACCGCCTTAGGCCCCGACCCGAATGCAAAGGTTCTTGTGTGTACGGTTGAGGAGGCGATAAAACTTGGCGCCGATGCCGTTTCAATTCACATAAATTTAGGCGCGGAAACCGAAGGCGCGATGCTGGAGGATCTTGGCCGGGTTTCTAAAGTTTGTCAGGACTGGGGCATGCCTTTGCTGGCGATGATGTATACGCGGGGCAAAAAAGTTACCAGCCAGTATGATGTTAAATATGTTAAACATGCCGCGCGGGTCGGAGCAGAACTGGGGGCGGACATCGTTAAGGTGAATTATACGGGAAGCGCCGAAAGTTTTAAACAGGTGGTCAGCGGATGTCCGGTTCCCGTCGTAATTGCGGGGGGTGAGAAAATGGAATCCGATAGGGATTTGCTGGAAATGGTAGAGGGGGCAATGAAAGCCGGCGCCGCGGGCGTTTCTATCGGAAGGAATGTTTTTCAGCATAAAGATCCGGTGAAGGTGGTGGCGATAATCAGCAGAATGGTTCACAAAAACCATCCCCTGAAAAAGGCGTTGAAAGAGTTATGAAGACAATCTGGATTAAGTCGGTCCCGTTTAATAAAAAGGTGATAACCACGGCGTTAGAGTCCGGCGCGGATGCTGTTTTTATTCCCAGGGGGTATACAAAAAAGGTTAAAGAACTGGGGATTATAAAAACGGTTTCCGAAGACGGAGACATAAAAATAGGGAAGGATGTCGTTGAAGTCGAAATAAAGAGCAAGCAGGATGAGGAAAAGGTTATCAAGTTAAGCAGGGGGAAGACGGTCGTTGTCCGCACGACAAACTGGAAAATAATCCCGCTGGAAAATCTGATTGCCCAGACGAAGGGGCTGATTGCGGAAGTAAAAAATTCGGCAGAAGCAAAAACCGCTATGGAGATTCTGGAGAAAGGGGTTGACGGCGTTCTCCTTGATACGGTAAACATGAATGAAATCAAAAAAACCGTGAGAATTATTAAAGAATCCGCGGAAAATTTAAAACTTGATGTCGCAAGGATTGTAAATGTCCGGTCGCTTCCGATGGGAGACAGGGTCTGCGTCGATACCTGCACGAACATGAAAATCGGCGAAGGAATGCTTGTGGGAAATAACAGCAACGGTTTTTTTCTTGTCCATTCGGAAAGCATAGAGACACCGTATGTGGCGCCCCGTCCTTTCCGCGTAAACGCCGGCGGGGTTCATGCGTATGTGATGACGCCCTCAGGAAAAACGAAATATCTCTCCGAGATAAAAGCCGGCGATGAGGTAATGATTATCAATCACAAGGGAACTCCGAAAACCGCCGTCGTCGGGAGAGCCAAAATAGAGAAGAGGCCGATGATGTTAGTGGAGGCAAGATGCGGAAGAGAAAAAATATCTCTCGTCCTCCAGAATGCGGAAACCATCCGTTTGACCCGCCCGGACGGTAAACCCGTCTCAATAGTTAAACTCAACAAGAAATCAAAAGTCATGGTTTATATTCAGAAATCCGGCCGTCATTTCGGCATTAGAGTTGACGAAACAATAACCGAAAAATAACGGCGGTAAAAAAACGGGAAAAAACGGAAAAAACGGGGACGGTGCTTTACAATATGACATTTTTCTCAAAGTATTAGAACCGTCCCCTTTCTTTTCTTTCTTTTCCTTTCTTTTTTTATTTTGTCAGCAGGCGGAGGATGTCGTTCCGGCTGGCAAAGATTATGAGAAAAAGGATTACCGCAAGACCGACTGTCTGAATCACGTTGTACACTTTTTGGGAAGGAAATTTTTTTCGTATCCCCTCCCATGCGAAAATTGCGATGTGTCCCCCATCGAGGAGAGGAATGGGGAAGAGGTTGATGAGGCCGAGGCTTAAACTCAGACCCGCCACCAGGTTCAGAAACATAACCCAGCCCTGTTTAAGCGTGTCGTTCATCATAGCGGCTATCCCGATGGGCCCCGCGATATCTGCGGCGACTTTGCCGGTAACCGCGAGATAAAGATATTTCAGCGTCGTGTAGATAATCAAGGCGCATTTTCCGGCGGAGAGCGCCAGCGCCTTCCACGGCGGGATGAATTCCCTTGTGTAAAAAACCTCAATTCCGATGAGCCCGATGCCGCTGCCTATACTTTCCTTCGGCGTAATTTTTCTCTGAAATTTTTTCCCGTTTCTCGAAATCTCGAAATTCAGTTCCTTTCCCGCGTTCGGGTGAACGGTTCCGACGAGGTCGTCCCATGTCTTGAGAACTTTGCCGTCCACCGTCAGGATTATGTCGCTTTTTTTGAGCCCCGCCTTATCCGCCGGCGAGTCCTTGACAACTCTTCCGACAACGGGTTTGTTCTGCGGTATCAGCACTCCGCCCAGCCAGAACGTGAAAAAGAAAATGATAAAACCCAGAACAAAATTTGCGAGAGGGCCTGCTATGACGACAAAAGACCGCTGAAGCGGCGTCTTGGAAAAAAATTCATCCCCTGTAAATTTTCTTTCTTCGAAAGGATGTTCGCCCTTCATTTTTACGTAGCCGCCGAACGGAATCAGCGAGATTAAAAACTCCGTCTCTCTTTTTATTCTAAGAATGACCGGCCCGAACCCGAGCGAGAATTTTTCAACAAAAATCCCATGCCGTTTTGCCACGATGTAATGGCCGAATTCATGAAAAACGATGACCAGCCCGATTGCGAGAATTATGTAAATTACGTTAAGAATCGCGGGGATTACTGAAAGGACGGGGTTCACAGCAGCCCTTCGGCGTATTTATTAGCCCGCTCTTCGGCTTTCAGGACGTTTTCAAGAGAGTAATTCATCGGCTTTGCCGCTGCCAGAGTTCTCTTTATTATTTCGGGGATTTTTTCAAAGGAAATTTTTCCGCGCAAAAATGCTTCCACAGCCGTCTCATTGGCTCCGCACAGGACGGCCGGATAGATGCCCCCTTTTTTGCCCGCCCGAACCGCAAGATTATAACAGGGGAATAATTCTTTTGGGAATTTTCCGAATGTCAGATTAAGATTTTTAAAACTTGTGAAATTTTTTGAGGGCTTTTTATGGGGATGGGTGAGGGCGTATTTTATCGGGATTTTCATATCCGGCGGCGAAAGGTATGCGAGCGAACTTCCGTCGGCGTGTTCGACGATTCCGTGGACGACCGCCTGCGGGTGAAGGATGACTTCTATTTTTGAAAATGGAATTCCGAACAGGTGGTGCGCCTCAATCACTTCAAAGCCCTTGTTCATTCCGGTGGAAGAGTCAACGGTTATTTTTTTGCCCATTTTCCAGACGGGATGGTTCAGGACGGCTTCCGGCGTTATCTTTTTGTGCTTTTTTGCGAGAAGCGCGCCGCCTGAAGACGTTATGTAGATTTTGCGGGGCGTAATTCCGGGGATTTTGAGGCAGTGAAAAATGGCGCTGTGTTCGGAGTCAACCGGTATTATTTTCCCCGAATATTTTTTTTCCGCTTTTTTGAGGATGTCGCCGGCCATGACGAGAGGTTCCTTATTGGCGATTGCCACGGTCTTGCCTTTTTTGAGAGCCCTGTAAATCGGAATGAGGGCGGAACTTCCCGAGGTTGCGACCATGACGATGTCCGCTCTCCCGTCTTCCGCGAGAACGTTCAGTTTTTCAGGCGCAAGAATCTTCGTTTTTCCCGATTTGTTTTTGACGGCGGCATAGGTTTTCCGGTCGGTGATGCAGACCGCTGCGGGTTTGAATTCTTTTATCTGCTTTAAAAGAAGGTTGTAGTTCGAATGCGCCGACAGGGAAATGACCCTGTAATTTTTCAGGCCTCTTATGACTTCAAGACATTGCAGACCGATTGAACCGGTCGAACCGAGCAGAGATATTTTTTTCATTTTATAAAGACGACGAGATAGTAGTAGAGGAAAGGAGCGGCGAAAATCAAACTGTCTATCCGGTCGTAAGCGCCGCCGTGCCCGGGGAAAATCACTCCCGTGTCTTTTACCAGATTTGTCCTTTTGAACATTGATTCCACGAGGTCGCCGATTTGTCCGACGACCCCGGTAATCAAACCGAAGACGATTATGTCGTATATCCTGATAAATTCAATTTTAACCGCCAATTCCCAGATAAATGCGAAGGCGAGTCCGGCTAATATCCCGGCGGCGAATCCGACGATGGTTTTTTTGGGGCTTATCGTTTTCGCGAGTTTTCTGCTTCCGAATTTAGTTCCAAGAACATAAGCGGCTGTATCTACAAACCATATCCCGAGCAAAAGCATCAGAAAATATTCTCTTCCGTAAGGAGCAATGTCCCGTATCAGAATCAAATAACTTGCCAGCCACGGGACCATAAAAATTCCGGCGAGAGACACCCCCAGCGACTCTAAAAAGTATCTGATATTTTTGTGAAGAAGATGAATCAGGATAAGGAGTATCAGCGAAAAAGTCAGGGTAAATGCAAGAATGCCTTTTTGCGACGAAAGAAGCATATCCGTCGTGCGCAGGTATGCGGAGAAAAGTATGAGAAATCCTGCAAAGAGGCAGACAAGTCTTTTGGGCGTGATTTGCGCATCGCCGGTGACGGCGTAAAATTCGTTTTGCGCAAGAAGCGCCACGGCGGCAATAAAAATGAAAAAAGGAAGCCCGCCCGTCTGTACCAACAGCAGAACGACGGGTATGAAAATTATGGCGGTCAGGACGCGTTTACCCAATTTAGTAACCTCCGAATTTCCGCTTGCGCGCCTGGCAGGAGTTTATCGCTCTTCTGAGACCTCGGGCGTTGAAATCCGGCCAGAGCGTTTTTGTGAAATAAAGCTCCGAGTAAGACGACTGATACAGAAGAAAATTTGAAAGCCGCTGTTCGCCGGAGGTCCTTATCACGATATCCGGGTCGGGAATACCGGCGGTGTCAAGAAAATTTTTAAATTCTTCCTCAGTTAATTTTTGCGGTTTGATTTCCGCCCTTTGTATTTTTTTAACGGCTCTTATTATTTCATCCCGCGCGCCGTAGTTTAACGCAAGCGTAAGGCGCATTTTATTCAGATTTTTGGTTTCCTCTTTCAGCGCCTCTATTTTTTTTACGATGTTTCCGGGAAAACGCGAGATATCTCCAATTGTTTCAAAGCGGATTTCCCGTTTTATTATGTCTCTTTTTTCCTTTTCAATATATCTGCCGAGCAGGGCAAAAAGGAAGTTTATTTCTTTTCTGCTTCTCTTCCAGTTTTCCGTGGAGAAGGCGTAAAGGGTGAGATATTTTATGCCGGTTTTTCTGCAGGCGGTAACGATTTTTTTCACTGCTTTTGCTCCTTCAAGATGACCTTTTATTCTCGATATGCCTCTTTTCTTTGCCCACCGGCCGTTGCCGTCCATTATTATTGCGACATGCACCTTATTCTTCCATTATCTCTTTTTCTTTTCTGCCGTAAATCTCGTCTATTTTTTTGATGTCTTCGTCAGTTCCCTTCTGGATTTCCTTTTCTTTCGTGTATTTGGCGTCCTTTGTGATTTCTTTGTCTTTTTCCTGCTTTGTAATTGCGTCGACTTCTTTCCGTCTGAGATTCCTTATGCTGATTTTGTATTCTTCGCAGATACTGTGAACTATTTTTTTGATTTCCAGGCGTCTTTCCACGGTGAGAGGCGGCATTACCAGCCGCACGAGGTTTTCCTGAATCTGCGGGTTCAGCCCTATGTTTGCTTTCATTATAGAGTTTGAGATCTCGGCGGCCATGTTCTGCTCCCATGGATGGATTTCGATTGTTTTCGGGTCGGGGATGTTTATTGCGGCGCACGCTTTGATGGGGACATTTTGTCCGTAATAGGGGACAAGGACTCCCTCGAGAATTCCCGTCGATGCCCTCGACGTTCTGATTTTCATAAGTTCGTTTCTCAGGTTCTCTATAATTTTTCCGGCTTGCTTTTGAAATTCGGTCATTAGGAAACCTCCCTTATACGGAAGGGGACAGGGCTAGACCTGTCCCCAACTATCAACCGTCCCCAACTATCACCGTTCCGGGGCAGACCCCGGCTGCGGCTTTTTCCAAATTGTTTTTCTTAAAGATATTAAGCACCATAAACTTAATTCCCGAGTTTTTGAGGAGCGCCAGCGCCGTTTGGTCGCAGACCTTCAGATTTTTTTCTATCGCCTGCCGGTATGTCAAATGCGGAAAAAATACGGCGTTTTTGTTTGTTTCGGGGTCGGCGGAATAAACTCCGTTGACTTTGGTTGCTTTTATGATTAAGTCCGCGTTCAGTTCCAGAGCTCTCAGAGCTGCGGCCGTGTCGGTCGTCACGCCGGGCTTGCCCGTTCCGCAGGCGATTATTGCGGCCGACCCGGTGACTAACTTCCTGAGGCAGTTCTGCGGGGAATAAGGGACTGTTATTTTTTCGACTTTCAACTGGCTGAACACGACGCTTTTTATGCCGGCTACTTCGAGAGCGTTTTTCAGAGTGACGGCGTTGTAAATTGTGGAAAGCATTCCGAGATAATCGGCATCATCCCCCTTGTAATTCTCGGGCTCCAGGTCCTTGCCGCGCAGGATATTGCCGCCGCCGGGGACTATGATTAATTCGCTGTTTTTAATACGCGCTATTTCTTCCGTCAGGTATGCGATTTTATTTTTCTGAAGCGGTTTTTCTTTTGTTCCGAACGCTTCGCCGCTTATTTTCAGGACGATTCTTTTAAGGGGACGGTTCTTATTTTTCTTTATTTTCTCCCTGTATTTTTTATTCATGGTTAATTGGGATTTTAAAATAGGAACCGCCCCCTTTTCCGTCCCCGGTTTGATTACTGACCGATTTCAAATCTTACGAAGCGCGTTATTTTTACCGCTTCTCCGAAGGAGGCGCACGACTCGTTGAAAAAGTCCGCGAATTTTTTCTTCTCGTCCCTGAAATACGGCTGTTCCAGCAGAACCGCGCTCTCGTAGAATTTTGAGAGTTTTCCCTCTATAATTTTTTCGGCAATCTTCGGCGGCTTTTTTGAGAGGTCGCTCTGTGATGTTAGTATTTTTTTTTCCTTTTCTATTATTTCGGCGGGGACTTCCTCTTTTCTTACATAATCCGCTTTCATTCCGGCGCACTGGATGGCCGTCTCTTTGAGAATTTTCTGAAAGTCATCGGACTTGGCGACGAAGTCGGTTTCGCAGGCGATTTCCACCAGTACCCCGATTTTTCCGCCGGGATGTATGTAAGCATAAACTTGTCCTTCATTTACCAGCCGGCCTTCTCTTGACGCCATTTTGAGAATCCCTTTTTCTCTGAGGACTGTCTTTGCCCTATCCATATCGCCTTTCGATTCGAGCAGGGCGTTTTTACAATCCATAATGCCTGCATTCGTTATTTTTCTGAGAGACATTATGAGTTCGTTAGTCACTGCCATTTTCTTCCTCCTGCTGTTCTTCCGGTTCTTTATCGGGCTCTTCCTCTTGTTTCGTTATTCCTTTGGCTTCTAAAACAGCGTCGGCTATCAATTGCGTTACGACTCTTACGCTTCTTAAGGCGTCGTCGTTTGCGGGTATCGGATAGTCAATGATGTCGGGGTTGCAGTCGGTATCGAGCATGGCTATGATCGGGATGTTCTTCATTCTCGCTTCTTTAACGGCGAGTTCCTCCTGGATAGGGTCAACGATGTAAACCGCCTGCGGCAGTTCGTAAAGGTCAACCAGGCCTTTTAATTCTCTGTCTAGCCTGGCGAGAACCCGAGATTTTTTTGCGTAAATTTTTTTGGTGGACTTATAAGTGTCCAGATTTTTCTGAAGGTCTTTATACCTGTCTATGCTGGAAAGAATCTGCTTGAAATTAGAGAAAAGCCCGCCCCACCACCTGGAGGCGATATACGGCATTCCGCACCTTTGCGCTTCCTCGGCGATTGTATTCTGCGCCTGCTTTTTTGTTCCTACGAAAAGAACGGACCCGCCGGCTTTTACGGTTTTCTGAACGAATGCGAGAGCGTCGGCCAGCAGTTTTACCGTTTGTTCTATGTTTATTATGTGGATGTTATTCCTGACCGTGTAAATGTACTTTTTCATTCTCGGATTCCATTTGTTTTTCCGGTGCCCGAAATGGGCGCCCGCTTCAAGAAGTTGCTTGGCATTTATCTTCACTTATTTCCTCCTCTAGTATAACCGCTAATTTTACGAAATAATGGAGCGGACCAGTTTCGCCTGTTTGCCCGAAACGTAGTCCTTCTTTTTAAGGCCCCGCAGCCTGCTTCTTTTTTTACCGCCGTTAAGATGACTTTTGCCTGCGTGAGCTCTTTTTACCTTGCCGCCGGCGTTTAATCTGAATCTTTTTGCGGCGCCTCTGTGCGTTTTCATTTTTCCTTTTTTCTGCATTTTATTTTTCCTCTCGGCGGCAATTTGCCACTGCCGCTATTGCCGCCGTTTCGCTCCGCAGAACAAAATTTCCCAGGGAAGCGGGTGACAGGCCTGCGGCTATCGCTTTTTCCGTTTCTTTTTCCGTAAAGCCCCCTTCGGGTCCTACAAAAAACGAAATTTTCCGGAAATTCCCGCCTATTTTCATGGGCGGCGCCGCAGCCGACATAATAAAACCGGCGCCTCCGCTCTTTTTCCAGTCCTTAATACCTATCAAAAAGTCCTTTGTTTCGTCAAGTGAGGGAATAAATTTTCTGCCGCTCTGGCTGCATGCGGCTATGAGGATTTTTACAAGACGTTCACGCGGGATTTTTTTCCTGAAGGACCTCGCGGTTTTAAGAGGCACGAATTTTGTAATACCGAGTTCCGTCGTTTTTTCAATGCACAGACGGAGGCAGGGAGGTTTTATCAATGCGGCATAAAGTGTTATTTCGGGGAATGGTTTTTCTCCGGAAAATTTTTCAAGAATTTTTATCTGAAGCGCCGGCGGATGCTTGAAAATTTTTAAAATCTGCGCCCTTGCCCCGTGACCGTTTCCGTCAAAGATATTTATTTCGTCTGATTCCCTGAAACGCCTTGCGCTTGTGATGTGGCGGGCTGTTTCCCCCCTGATTTCGGTCTTTAAGTCAGGCACAAAAAACTGGCTCACCGTAAATCCCCCTCGTTAATCAATGTAGCATGAAAGCTTGCTTTCATTTTGCGAGCAAGCTCGCACGCTACAATACGCATAATCATTTTTAAAATTTCCAATGGGGCTCATTTGAAGAGTTTTTTCCAGAAGGAACTCTGTTCTTCCGCCATCAGTTCGGAGTATTCCTCAAGAAAATGCTTTTCTTTTGAGGATATTTTTTGAGGCACGAAAATGCTCACCGTTACGAAAAGGTCTCCCCTGTAAGACGCGTTCAGACGGGGCATTCCGTATCCGCCGAGCCGGAAGACCTGCCCGTCTTTGCATCCGGG
>JBDRMV010000121.1:0-11188 GCA_043811795.1 bacterium
CCTCGTTGCCTGCGTAGGCGGAGGGTCAAACTCCATAGGTTTTTTTCATCCTTTTTACGGGACAGGAGTAAAATTCGTCGGCGTGGAAGCGGGCGGCACGGGAGGAAAACCGGAAAACACGGGAGCTTCCATTCTCTACGGGCGGCCGGGAGTTCTTCACGGGAATTACAGTTATCTTCTGCAGGATAAAAACGGTCAGATTCTCGACACCCATTCCGTTGCGCCGGGTCTTGATTATCCTGGCGTCGGTCCGGAGCACAGTTTTTATTACAGGACCGGCAGAGCGGAATATGTGACGGTGAGTGATGCGCAGGCGGTAAGTGCTTTCAGGAATCTTTCCCGGCTTGAGGGGATAATTCCCGCTATTGAGTCGTCGCACGCTCTTGCGTATCTGGAGCGCCTTTCAAAAAGAATGAAGAAAAATGAAATTGTCTGCGTCTGCCTTTCGGGCCGCGGCGACAAGGACCTCGGAATAACCCACAATACCAAATGAAAAAACTTGCAAAACCCGATCATAATCTGCTTGGAAAAGTTGTAGACATTCTGAGGCACGCCCGGACGAAAGTTGTCAGAGAAATAAACAAAACACAGGTTTTAGCCTATTGGGCAATCGGCAGGGAAATAGTTGAATTCGAGCAGAAAGGGAAAGCCAGGGAAAAATATGGGGAGCAATTAATAGAGCGATTATCAGAAGATATGACCAGAAAATTTGGACGAGGATTTTCTGAAATAAATCTTAGAAATATGAGACGTTTCTATTTAGAATTTCCAACTCGAATTCAACAGACACTGTCTGGTGAATCTAAAAAATACCAGACAGTGTCTGGCAAATCTTTGGAAAGTCCAAAATCCAAGACGCTGTCTCGTAAATCTTCAATTCAGCAGACACTGTCTGACGAATCTGTCAAAAAGCGAAAATCCAAGACGCTGTCTTGGAAATCTTCAATTCAGCAGACACTGTCTGCTAAATTTGAACCAATGTTATCATGGTCAAAGTATTGTGAATTATTAAAAGTAGAAGAACCTCTTGCCCGCTCTTTTTATGGTGGTGAGGAAATGGGGCATGGGAAATGGGGACGTCCTTAATATTTGAGGAACAAAAATAAAGTATGAAAAATGTCATATTGCCTGCCTGCCGGCAGACAGGTAAAGCACCGTCCCCGATGTGGGATGTTTTTAAGAAGGGCAAAGCGCTGGTTATGTTTTTTGTCGGCGGTGTGCCCGACTTAAAACGTTCGGCTGAAATTCTTGAAAAACTTCCCGGCCTCGGCTGCGATATTGTCGAGATAGGTGTTCCGTTTTCCGACCCTCTCGCCGACGGGCCTGTTATACGTTCCGCATATCAGGAAGGCCTCGAAAAAGGCGTGACGTTAGCCAAAATCCTGAAGATAATAAAGAATTCCGGAAAGAAAGTAAAAATCCCCGTTGTGCTGCTTATCTACTATAATCTTATAAAACAGCGTGGAGAAAGCCGTTTCTTAAATGATATAGTGGCAAGCGGCGTCAGCGGTGTCATCGTTCCGGATTTATTTTTTCCGTTTTCGGTTCCGTTCGCGCGTTTGTGCCGAAAAGCCGGAATAGCGTTTATTCCGCTTGTGTCTCCGAGAACGCCTATTTCCCGCGCGCGCGAAATTTCAAAACACGGCGGCGGTTTTCTGTATTATGTGAATGTAGAAGGCGTTACGGGAGAGAGAGACGCGCTGCCCGCCGATACCGCCCGCCGTCTCCGGCGTGTAAGGTCGGTTTCAAAATTACCTGTCTGCAGCGGTTTCGGAATTTCACGCCCCGGGCAGGTAAGGGCAATCAAGGAAACGGTTGACGGCGTGATTATCGGCAGCGCTTTTCAGAAAAGAATAAACCGCGGCGGAAAAATCAGCGGGTTTGTCAGGGAGTTAAAATGTTCTTTATAAAAAAATCTCAGGACGGTTTGTGGCTGAAGTGTCCTTCGTGCAGCGCGATTGTTTACAAAAAACAGGTCGCCGAGAACTTTTATGTCTGTTCGAAGTGCGGCAATTACTTCAGAATCGGCAGCGATAGTTATATTGAAATGCTGGGGGAGAAGGACTCATTTCAGGAACTTTTCGGCGATATCCGCTCGGCCGATCCGCTGGGTTTTAAAGATGTAAAAAAATATTCAAAACGGCTGAAGGAAACAAGAAGCAAATCGCATCTTGACGGGGCGGTGAAGTGCGGTCTCCTCGCGATAGGCAGTCACAACGTGTGCATAGGCTCCCTGGATTTTTCTTTTATGGGCGGCAGCATGGGTTCCGCCGTCGGCGAGAAAATCACGCTTCTCGTTGAAAAAGCGATACAGACGGGGATTCCCGTTCTGATTATTTCCGCCTCGGGCGGGGCGAGAATGCAGGAGGGGATTTTATCTCTGATGCAGATGGCAAAAACAGCCGGGGCCTTTTTGAAATTGTCGGAAGCCGCGCTCCCCTATATTTCGATTCTCACAAATCCGACGACCGGCGGGGTCAGCGCAAGTTTTGCTTTCCTCGGCGATATAATCATAAGCGAACCGAGGGCGCTTATCGGTTTTGCAGGACCCCGCGTAATAGAACAGACAATAAGGCAAAAACTCCCGGATGGCTTTCAGAGAGCCGAGTTTCTTCTTGAAAAAGGTCAGATAGATATGATTGTGGAGAGAAGAAACCTTAAAAAAACAATAATAAGAATTCTTGATGTGTTGGGCAAGTGAAGAATAGAGGAATAACTGCTGCTCCGCTTTTCTGTTTGTTATTTTCCATTTGTCATTTAGCGTTTCCTGTTTCTTCGGCGGCGGAGAGCGGCTTTGTGGAGAGAATAGAAATTTCGGGAAACAGAACGGTTAAGACAAAAAAGATATTGAAAGAGATTTCGGTAAGGGCAGGCGATATTTGTTCGGATGACCTGCTTCTGAACGACGTAAAAAAAATCTATGAAATGGCTAAATTTGAGAATGTTACGGTTTCCGTTTCCACAAGCGCCACCGGCACTGTCGTTATGTTTGAGGTTGTTGAGAAACCGCGTCTCAGAAAGTTTGAATTTGTGGGCAACAATAACGTTTCTTCCGGAAAATTGAAGGAAAAACTGACGCTTTCAAAAGGTGATTATTTTTCGACTGCGGATATTATGAACGAAATAAGGGCAATGCAGGACGTTTATAAGGAGGAGGGTTTTTCAAAGGCGAAAATTACTCATTTCGTCGGAAAGCCGGACGACAAGGGCAGGTGCCCCGTTACGTTTTATGTGGAGGAAGGTAACAAGATTGTGGTAAAAAGATTAAGCATTTTCGGCGTCCGGGCGTATTCCGTAAAAAAAATCAAAGGTCTGTGTGAAGTCAGGGAGAAGAAAATTTTTAATCCGGACAAGTTTAAGGAGGATATTACAAAAATAGAGGAATTCTATAAAAACCGCGGCTTCGCCAGGCTTGAGGTGTCAAAACCCTTCGTTTACTACGGGGAATCGGGCGAGTCCGTCGATATTTCGCTTTTTATCTATGAAGACAGAAAATACAAAATAAACGATGTAAATTTTTCTCTCACTTCCGTAAAGACCGCATCCGAGTTCGAAAAATTCATGAAAGAAGCAAAATTCAGGCCGGGAAAAATTTATGCAAAAAAGGATGAGGATAAGGTTATTGATTTGATTCAGAATTCCTACGCCGAGGAGGGCTATCTAAAGACATTGATTGAACCGAAGCGCAGTTTTCACGACGGTCTGATGGATATCGGGTTCGAGATTTTCGAGGGCGAGCAGATTTTTATAAACAGCATTTATATCGAGGGAAATACAAGGACGAAGGATTTTGTAATAAAACGCGAAATTCATGTTAAGGAAGGCGACCCGTTCAAACTGAGCGAAGTGCGGGAGTCCCAGCGGAGAATTTTTAATCTCGGGTTCTTCTCCGACGTGCAGATTATCCCGACAGACACGCACCTGCCCGCGAAGATGGACCTTACTTTCAAGGTTCAGGACCAGCAGACGGGGATGCTCTCAATGGGCGCCGGGTATTCTTCGTCCGACCGCCTGGTCGGAACCATGCAGGTCTCGGAAACGAATTTCAGGGGCCGCGGTCAGAAACTTTCGCTTATGTGGGAGTTCGGCAAGAGGAGAAAAAATTACAACTTATCTTTTACCGAGCCGTATTTTTTCGGCAGGAATCTTTCGTTCACCTCTTCCATTTACGATATCGAGCGGCTGAAGGAATACGAGAGTGCGACGGAGCACGACAGCTACGACGAGCATAAGAGGGGAGGCAGCATCGGGTTCGGGAAAAGATACGGCATAATTTACAAAGCGAATGTCGGTTATGCATATGAGGCGATAAATCTGGGAGATGTAGAGGCATCTTATATGAAAGAGCAGCGCGATATTGCGAAAAAGAGGGGAAGAACGTCAAGTTTCTCCACATCTTTTACGAGAGACACGAGGGATTATTTCTGGGACCCGTCAAGGGGTTCCCTGCAGAAGGTATCGGGAGAACTGGCGACGGCGCTTTTAGGAGGGCAGAACTATTTTCACAGGGAACGGCTCCAGTTCTCGCATTTTCTGCCGCTGGTGTGGCGGTTTGTTTTCGTTACGAACATTGAAGGCGGCGCGGTCCACGGCTACGGTTCGACCAAAGATGTCCCCGTGTACGAGAGATTTTATGTCGGCGGCGGTGAAACAATAAGGGGTTACAAATACAGGGCTGAGATAGGCCCTCCGGAGGGCGGCAGATTTATGTCCGTGAATAACTTTGAATTGAAATTTCCGCTCGTCAGGGAGAATAAGCAGACGATTCTGCAGTGGGCGTTCTTTTTTGACATCGGCGGCTGCTGGGATAATTACAACGACATAGAGTGGTCTTACGGAATAAATGAAAAAAATTTCAAGAGGGGCTGGGGAATGGGCATAAGGTTCAAAATCCCCGCTTTCCCCGTCCGGCTTGACTGGGCGAAGGGTATTGACCACCGGAAAGGCGAGTCCGAAACGCAGTGGTACTTTACCATCGGGGACATCTTTTGGTAGAATTGAAAAATAGAAATTTGGGAAATTGAGAAATTAAGTGATTAAGAAAAGTAAAAAAATAAGATTTACAGTTTGTTTATTGCTCTTCACTCTTCACTCCCACCACGGCGGGCAGGCTTCACTCTTCGCTCTCCTGCATGCCGAAACGATTTCGACGCAGCGTCTCGCTTTTGTGGATCTGGACAGGATTTACGAGAAATTTCCAATGAAAGCGCTTGCCGAAGAGGAAATTGAACTTAAAAAAGAGGAGTTCCGCAGGAAACTGGCCGAGACGGACAAGAAAATAAGGGAACTGGAATTAAAGCAGGAACTGGAATCGCGAGAGCCGGAAATTGCGCTTTCCACCCAGACGGAAGTTGTTTCGTCAACACAAACGGAAGTCGCGTCATCAACGCAGCCGGTGAGCGTAGCCGCGCCGCCTGATGTCTCAACGGAAACCGTCAAGGGATTCTCAATATCCGAGCAGATTTCGGCGTTGAAGGAAGAAAGAAAAGAACTTTCGGAAAAAGCAGGCAGCGTAATAAAAGGTATGCAAAGCGGATACTCAGTCCAGATTATGGGTAAAATCTACGACGCGATAAAGGAAGTCGCCGACTTCCACGGTTACACGGTGGTAATAAATAAAAGCGAGTGCCTGTACGGAATTCCCGCCTCCGACCTGACCGACGAAGTCCTCAAAAAACTGTAATAAATGAAACTTTCCGAACTGGCGGCGCGCATCGGCGGGGAACTGAAAGGCGGGGATGTCGAGATAACGGGAATTTCCGGTATCGATAATGCGGGGAAGGGCGATATCACTTTCGTTTCGAACCCGAAGTATTTTTCGAAATTAAAAGAAACCCGCGCTTCCGCCGTTATTGTAGGGGAGGGAATTAACGTTGGCATTCCTTGCGTCGTTTCAAAAAATCCGTATCTTTCTTTTGCGAAAGCGCTTTCTGTTTTGAGAGCTCCGCCGCCCCGCCCGGCGAAAGGGATAAGCAAAATGGCGGTCGTTGAGTCGTCCGGAATTCCGGCGAGTGTTTCCATCGGAGCTTTTTCCTATATTTCCAAAAACGTGAAAATCGGAGAAAATGCCGTCATTATGCCGCAGGTCTTCATCGGAGAGGGCTCCGAAATAGGAGACAATGCCTTTATCTATCCGAACGTTACGGCGAGAGAAAGGACAAAAATCGGACGCAATGTCATTATTCATTCGGGAACGGTTATCGGTTCGGACGGTTACGGTTATGTGACCGACAAAGGAATTCACAAAAAGATTCCCCAGACGGGGAATGTCATTATAGAGGACGATGTTGAAATCGGCTCTAACACGTCGATTGACCGCGCGGCGATTGAGTCAACAATCATAGGGCAGGGGACGAAGATAGACAACCTCGTTCACATTGCGCACAACGTGAAAATAGGGAAGAACTGTTTAATTCTCGGGCAGGTGGGTCTGGCGGGAAGCACCGAAATAGGAGATAACACGACGATAGCGTCCCAGGGCGGTGTCGCCGGGCATTTGAAGATAGGAAAAAATGTGACCATCGCCGCCCGTGGCGGTGTCATTAAAGACGTTGAGGACGGTGAGGTCGTTTCCGGTTTTCCGGCGAGAAAACATTCGGAGATGATGAAAGTTTATGCGGCGATGATGAAACTTCCGGAATTGGTGAAGGAACTGAAAAGTAAAAATAAAAAGGGGTAGAAAACCAATGAAACAGAGAACCATAAAAAAAGAGGTTTCCTTGACGGGAACCGGTCTCCACACGGGGCAGAAAACAGAAATCGTTTTTAAGCCCGCCTCCGCCGGTGCGGGGATTTATTTTATCAAGAACGGCGTAAAAATTGTTCCTGACGTAAGGAAGGTCTCAAACACGGTCAGGGGAACGACGATCGGAGAGGGAGAAAATGTAATACATACGGTCGAGCACCTGATGGCGGCGTTTCTCGGTATGGGAATTGACAATATCTGCGTTGAAATCAGTTCCGACGAGCCGCCCCTCGGCGACGGCAGCGCCATGCCTTTCGTTAAAATGATAGAAGAAGCGGGCATCCTTGAGCAGGAAGAGGAAAGAAACTACTACACGCCGTCGAAGAAAATTGCCTACTGCGAAAACGGTATAAAGATTGAAGCAGTTCCGTCGGAGAATCTGAAAATTTCTTTCACCCTGAAATACAAGCATCCGTTTATTCAGAATCAGCACAGGGAATTTGTGATAACCGAGGAAATTTTCAAGAAAGAAATCGCTCCCGCAAAGACATACTGTTTTGACTACGAGATTGAACAGCTTGAAGCGGTGGGGCTCGGTAAAGGGGGAACTCTTCAGAATGTCATCGTAATCGGCGAAAAGGGAATTCATAACAGGAAGATAATGACTTTTGAGGACGAGTTCGTGAGGCACAAGATTCTTGACCTGATGGGCGATATTTATCTTATGGGCAAACCGGTAAAGGCGGATATCACTTCTTTCTGCGGGGGGCATTCTTCAAACACCGCTCTTGCAAAACTTTTTGCCGACGATAAGGAGCCTCCGCTTGAATTGGGTCTGGAACAGGTAATGTCGGCGCTTCCTCACCGTCCGCCCTTTCTTTTCGTTGACAGCGTGAAGATTATAGAGCCCGTCAAAAGAGCGGTTGGTAAAAGAAAAATAAGACCCGACGAATGGTTTTTCAAAGGTCATTTTCCGGAGTATCCGATTTTTCCCGGCGTTTTAATTACGGAGGCGCTCGCTCAGACGGCGTGCGTACTCCTTCTTTCAAAACCGGAATTTAAGGGAAAACTCCCGTTTTTTATGGGAATTGAAAGCGTCAAATTCAGGAGACCCGTTTTTCCGGGGGATACGCTGACGCTGGATATAGAAGTGATAAGAGCAAGGATGAGGGGAGGAAAGGTCTCCGGCAAGGCGTATGTGGATGAAAAACTTGTCTGTGAATGTGTTTTTATGTTTTCTCTGGTGGATAAATGATGATTTCAAACACGGCGGTAATTTCAAAGAGCGCGGTCATCGGGAAAAATGTTGAAATATCGGATTTTGCGAAAATCGGCGAAAACGTTAAATTGCTGGACGGCGTCTCCGTCGGTCACGGAGCGGTCATACACAAAAATACAACGGTGGGGCAGGGCACAAAAATTTCTCCGTATGCGGTTATAGGAACCGACCCTCAGGATCTGAAGTACAGAGGAGAGGAATCGTTTTGCGAGATAGGCAGCAATTGTTTAATCCGCGAGTTCGTGACGGTGAACAGGGGAACGGCGGCGTCGGGCAAAACCGTCGTCGGAAACGGCACGCTCCTTATGGCTTATGTCCACGTCGCCCACGACTGCGTAATCGGGGAGAAGTGCATCCTTGCGAACTGCGCGGGTCTTGCCGGACACGTAATTGTGGAGAACAACGCAATTATAGGAGGGTACACGCCGGTTCACCAGTTTGTCAGAATCGGCACATTTGCGATTTTAGGCGGTGACAGCCGTATAGTCCAGGATGTTCCGCCGTATTCAATGGCTGTCGGCAATCCCGCATATCTTTACGGGTTGAACACGGTCGGTCTGAAGCGGGCTGGTTTTTCTCCTGAAAAAATTTCGCTGCTGAAAAAAGCGTACAGGACTCTTTTTAAGAGCGGTCTGAAAAAAGAAGAAGCGATAGAAAGCGTTTTAAAACTCGGGGAAATACCGGAACTCGAAAAATTGGCAAATTTTGTAAAAGCATCCGAAAGGGGCATAACCCCGTCAAAATAAAAGTATTTCCCCTTTATTAAAAGGGGGGCAGAGGAGGATTTGTGAAAAAGAGGATACATTTTTTTGCGAAGCCGAAGATTCAGTTGAAGTATGTTTTTATTACGCTTGTTCTGGTCTTGGTTACGGCGCTTCTCTCAATCTATGTAATGGATTACAGGATAATTCATTCAACGTTTGCGGAGAATTTATGCGACGCCGAAGTGGCGGCTCTGTCAAAGGAAGTCAGGACGGGCATTTTGTGGGTTCTCGGAATTGTTCTCGTTATGGCGTTCGTTCAGGCGACGATATTCTTCCACCAGCTGGTTGGTCCTCTCGTGGCTCTTGAAAGGACTATGGACGTTATGAGGGAGGGTTATTTCGGCGGGCGTCTTGAGTTGAGAAAACGCGACGAATTAAAAGACCTCGCCGAGAAGATTGAGGACCTGGGGATAAAAATTTCGCAGGAGGTCAAAATTTCAAAACAGGCGATAACCGAAATTACAGAGCGTATCAATGGGTTAAAAGACAAAATGTCCGAAAGCGATTACAAGGATATCAAAGAAAAACTCAAAGGTCTGTTTCCGTTTTTCAAAGAGCATCTCGGTCCCCCTGCAAAGTGAAAAAAATTGCGGTCATAACCACCGGCGGCGACGCGCCGGGAATGAATGCCGCTATAAGGGCAGTTGTGAGAACCGCCCATTATTGTAATTTCCGGATTTCCGGAATTAAAAGGGGCTGGTGGGGTCTTATAGAAAATGATTTTTTCGTTATGACGAACAGGGATGTAAGCGGAATCATTTCCCGCGGCGGAACGATTCTGGAAACGCTGAGGTGCGCAAAGTCAAAAACAAAATGGGGAATGGACTTAATTGTAAAAAATCTCGGGGAAATTGCGCCCGACGGTCTGGTTGTGATAGGCGGCGACGGCTCGCTGAAAGCGTCGTATGAAATTTCGAAGAGGTGCGGAGTGCCGGTCATCGGAATCCCCGCCTCAATTGACAACGACATTGCCGGAACCGACGAGACAATCGGGTTTGACACGGCGATAAACACGGCTCTTTCGGCGATTGACAAAATCAGGGATACGGCAACTTCCCACGAGCGGGTTTTTATCGTTGAGGTTATGGGCAGGTCCAGCGGTTTTCTCGCCCTCAGCGCGGGAATTGCCGCGGGCGCCGAAATTGTATTGCTCCCGGAAATAAAATGGAAAAAAGAAAACGTCTTGAAGAAACTGGTAAGTTTTGAAAAGAGAAAATCGTCTCTCATTATCGTAATGGCGGAAGGCGCGGGAGGTTGCCGGAATCTTTGCAAATACCTTTCCGGGAAATCGGACAAACAAGTGAGGGTTTCAAAAATCGGCTACATTCAGAGGGGAGGTTCGCCCTCGGTTGATTCGCGCGTTCTCGGGAGCGTTCTCGGTTACAGAGCGGTGGAACTGATTAAAAAGGGGAAGAAAAATCTGATGTGCGCATGGGTGAATGACGGGTTCAGGACGGTTCCGTTGTCTTATCCCGCGGGTCACAGGAAAAAAATAGACAGAGAAATGCTGAAGATTTCAAATGTCTTATCAGGATAGAAAAAATGAAGGGGGGGGAATGAAAAAGAAATTGATGGTTTTTGCAGGAATGCTGTTTTTTGTTTCGGTCTCTTACGCGGACTGGATTAACGATGCTAAAAATGAATCTGAAAAACTTCTGGAGCCGCTTGCCGGCGACATAGGCGCGGTACTCGGTGGCGGTATTTACGGACCGACGAAGTCGTGCGGTCTGCTTGGATTTGACCTCGGGGTGAGAGTCGCCACGACAGAAATTTCGGACGACAATCCCGTGATGACATCCGGTGACAGCATGGGGACTTACTGGATTTACGCTTCAAAAGGCATTCCGTTCCTTAATGTTGATGTTTTTGCGAGGACGATGCAGATAAAAATGGAATCGTCGGACGACAGCATCGCTCTTCTGGGCTTCGGCGTTGAATATAATCTGATAAAAGATAAGTTGATTTCCGCTCTGCCGGGCGTTTCGCTGATTGCCGCTATAAATACGTTGAGTGTCACTTCCATTGACGCCAGAACGACGACTATCGGCGCGACGGTAAGCAAAAAACTTCCGTTTATCAGCCCCTATGTATCCGTAGGGAGAGACACGACCGAAATGAGTATTGATACCGGCATTGTAACCTGGAAACCCGAAAAATCAAAGACCCGGCTCGTTGCCGGAATTGAGTTGAGGCCTCTGCCGTTTGTTTATGCCAATCTCGGCGTGTCAAAAGCGGGAAGTGAGACGGGCGTACAGCTCGGAGTCGGTATTAAAAACTAATTTTTAAAATGCGCGGCATCGGCATAGATATCGCCGAGATAAAGCGTTTCAAGGGCGTCTCGGAAAAATTCCTGAACAGAGTTTTTACAGAAGAAGAAATCAGTTACTGCCGGAAGTCCGCAAATCCCGCAATGCATTTTGCGGCGAGGTTTGCGGCGAAAGAAGCGGTAATAAAGGCGAC
>JBDRMV010000122.1:0-9512 GCA_043811795.1 bacterium
ATATACACGCTTTCCCCGGGAAGAATATACCACTCACTGTATCTCTTTGCGCCGGAGTAATGACCCTCCGAATAATAATATCTTCTCTCCAGCGCCGCATCGCAGTTAAAGGGCTCCACAAGCACCGAGCCGGTCGGGTCCTCAAGGAGAAACGGGGTAATACTCTGCCCTCCCGCGATTTCCTTCCAGTAACTGCTCCTGTGCCGGCCGGAGCCTGTTACAACATATTTTTCTATTTTGTATCTGTAAAAAACGCAATGTGTTTTATTTATCGGAGTATTTACGGGATATTTGTTTTTCGCCTGGCCCTTTATTTCAACAAGCCCCATCGGAAGCGAACGGATTGTTGAGGTGGGGATTCCTTCAATCATACTTTTCCTGCTAAAGAGTTCCCAGCCCCAGAAGAAAAGAAAAATACTGAAACCCGCCATGAATGCGAGCAGCAGGAAAATCTTAAAGTATCCGGGTGCGATTTCGATACGCAGAAACGGAAAAATAAAAGCGGTTAATAAAATTATAACCGCAAAGTTACGAAAAACGCTTTTTAAGTTTGGTTGAATAACCACCATCGGCACACAACTCCGCCGATACCCGCGACGGAATTAAAATAAATGTCGCGGATGTCATACACCCTGGACGGAAGAATTCCCTGGAGAAGTTCGTCAATAACACCAGCCGAGACCGCCAGGAGCACGGCAATAGCCACCTTCCGCCATCCCGCCCATTTTTTCAAAGCGGCCGCATCCATAAAGAGAAAACCGCACAAACCGTATTCAAGGAAATGAACTCTTTCTTCGGGCAGTTTTAAATTCTTTATAAAAATCAAAAAGACGGAACAGACCAGCAGAAATATCAAAATCCGGCTGAAAGGAAAATGACGGCGAAGCAAATAAAACATCAGCAGGATGAAAACAAAACCCATAAAAAGGTTCGTGGTTATACTGAACGCCTGCGCGGTTGAAATTTTCCTTATCCAGTTCAGAAGACCCCTCATGACCGGAAGAGTAAGATAGATAACCCCAACATAACCAAAAGCGATTGCCCATTTTTTCACGGCGTCGATCATTGCGTCAAAACATGCCGCAGACGTATCTGAAATCGCAGAGACCGCAGTATCTGTTTCTTTTCGGCGGAAACCTTTTTGCGCTCCCGATTCCCCCGGCGAGGCGGTTGATTCTATCCTTTATTTTTTCCTCGTGAAAATCTTCCTCTCCGAATGAAATTTTCTTCATAAAACGAAGAAAAATGTTGGATGCCGAGGTAACTCTTTTGCCGAAAAAACTGCGCGCGGCGAGGAAATAAATCTGAAGCTGCATATCGGAGCGGAGGTCGGAAGAAGAGGGTATCTCCCTGTGCGTTTTGTAATCTATAATTTCAAACCCGTCTTCGGTCTTCTGAATCCTGTCAATGTAGCCGGAAACGACGTGCCCCGCAAGCCGGAAGGAGAAGTGCGCCTCAACCCTCCATGCGGGAACGAAACTTCCGCTCACAAACATTTCATGGTACCTGCCGAGAATTTCTGCCGCCTCTTTAAAGAAAATTTCACTCTCTCCTGCGGCATAGCCCGCCGGAATCCAGTTTTTATTCAGAAGTTTCAAAAGATATTCTTTTGTGGGTTTTTTAATGCCGAGAGAATAAAGAAATTGGCCAGAGTAAAATTTTTCAAGAGTTCTGTGAAGCGAATGCCCGAATGAAAACTGCTTCTTCGGAGGAAGTTTTACCCTCTCAATATAAATTTTCCTGTACGAATAAGGACACCTCTCAAATGCGGAAAGTTTGGAATAACTTAAATACATCTTTACCTCTTAACTCTCATTATAGCATCCGTCATTACCGCGACCCTCTTCATTTCCTTTACGTCGTGAACCCTTACAATGTCCGCTCCGTTGGCAATCGCAACGGCAACCGTTGCGGCTGTGCCCTCAAGACGCTCCCCTGCGGGTAAATTCAGAACCTCTCCGATGACCGACTTTCTGGAAGTTCCGATAAGAACGGGTTTGCCAAGTTCACCCAGTTCTTTCAACCTTTTCAGAATAACCAGGTTGTGCTCGACCGTTTTGCCGAAACCGATTCCGGGGTCGATTATTATCATGCCCTGCGGGATCCCCGCCCCGACCGCAATCTCAATGCTCTTTTTCAGATAAACCTTTATCGATTCTATCACATCCTCGTAGAAAATCCCGCCTTTCTGCATATTTTCGGGCGTTCCTCTTATATGCATCAGAACGACCGGAACGTTAAATTCGGCGGCAAGGGGCGCCATTCTTTCATCAAACCTCAAACCGCTTATGTCGTTCAGAATCGCCGCGCCGCTTAAAAACGCCTTTTCCGCAACAGCCGATTTATATGTGTCAATCGAAACCGGGACATCAAATCCCGCAGCCAGTTCCTTTATTACCGGCGCTGTTCTTTCAATTTCTTCTTCCGCCGAAATCTGCTCTGCGCCGGGCCTCGTGGACTGCCCGCCGACGTCAATGATATCGGCCCCGTCGCGGATAAGTTTCTCTCCCCTTGCAAGAGCTTCATCTCTTGCGGAAACGCCGTCTCCCGAAAAAGAATCAGGGGAGACATTTAGAATTCCCATAATAATTGTTCTTTCACCGACCGGCAGCGAATAACATTTTCCCTGCGGCGTTTTCGGAGTCCATTTCATTTCCTTATCAGGGCGGCGGGAGGGTGGCGTCCATTCCATTTATCATTATACGAAAATACCGTTTTCCGGTCAAAAATGATATAATATAATCGAAGTTTTGCTATAAGAAACGATCCGCAATAAACAACGCGAAAGACGGCGGATGGTGGCTGACGGAGCCAACGTGGGAAGAGTTTTTAAGAAATTGCCGCGCGCGGTTTTGGAATCGGGGCTGTGTGAGCGAGGAGTTTTACCCGCGCCCGGAGCGAACCCAGAGCGAGCTGTTCTTACGTGAGCGTCCCCGCTGGCAAAGCCGCGAGCGGCGGCGGAAAGCAGCTCCGCTGGTGATAATGCCTATAGCAAAATTTCAGTAATGCAAAATGATTTTAGAAATTTTTTCATTTTTTTACGGGTTGGGAACGGAAACAAACCGTTTCATCTATAAAACAGGCCTGAAAAAAACAAGGAAAATGCCGGGGTTTGTCATCTCCGCCGGAAACATCTCCGCCGGAGGGGCAGGCAAAACGTCTTTTGTAATGGAACTCTGCCGGCTTCTGGAAAAAGAAAAGAAAACCGCTGTGATAACGCGGGGATACAAAGGTTCGGCCAGGGGCCCTGAAATCGTGACCGGCGGGAGTAAGTCCGTCGAAAAATTCGGCGACGAAGCGGTTATGCTGGCTGAAAAATTAAACGGCATACCCGTAATCGTTTCAAAAAACAGGGCGGAAGGCATAAAGTTCGCCTTCGAAAAGTTAGGAAGAGACACGTTTATTCTTGATGACGCGTTCCAGAATTTCTCCATAAAAAAAGACAGGGATGTCCTGCTGATTGACGCTGTAAGGCCCTGGGGAGGTCTCCTGCGGGACTGGAAGGCATCTATGAAAAGAGCCGGCATAATAATAGTGAGCAGGGCGAACCTTGTTCAAGCCTCCGAGGTCGAGAAAATCAAAAAAGAAATTTCAAAATACTCGCACGCTCCCGTGATTGAATCAACGCTCTCAATAAAAACCATAAAAAATATTTACTCGGGAAATGCTGCGGAACGGGATTTTTTCAGGCAGAAAAAAACCGGCGCCTTCTGCGGGATAGGAAATCCCTCTTCCTTCGAAAAACTTCTGAGAGCCTTCGGCATTGAACCCGAAAAATTCATTGTCTTCGGCGACCACCACAGATACGGCAGAAGCGACATTGCAAAACTGGATGAGAATTATCTCTGGCTCACGACGGAAAAAGACGCCGTGAAGGTAAGGAACGTTACCGTCAGAAGAAACATTTTTGCCCTCGTAACCAAAACCGGAATAAACGATGATAAGATTAAACATTTTATTTTATAAACTGAAACTCCGGGCGAAACTCCTGACCGGCGGAAAAAAAAACAGGGCAGTGATTTTCGACAGGGACGGGACTCTGAATTTCGACCCCGGTTACATTTCCGAAATAAAGAACTTTAAACTGTTGCCGGAGACAGTCCCCGCGCTCAAAAAACTTTTTGAAAACGGTTTTCTTCTGATTATCATCACAAACCAGTCGGGGATCGGACGGGGATACTTTACAAAGAAAAAAGCAAAGAAACTCCACTCGCACCTTGAAAGAGTTCTGGCTGAAAACGGGATTTTTCTGGCAAAAATTTTCGTCTGCCCGCACAGACCCGAAGAAAACTGCCCCTGCAGGAAACCGAACGCTCTACTGTTTGAGAAAGCCGTCAGGGAATTCCGGCTCGATGTAAAAAAATGTTATTGCGTCGGGGATAAGGAAACGGACATTGAAGCGGCTGAAAAGGTAGGAATAAAGGGCTTTATGCTTGGCAGGGTCTTAAAAAACACCCTGCAGGCGGCCGAGAAAATAGTAAATGACTCTTAACCGAATCCGGCTCTACACGATGCGCGGATGCGCGGTTCTATACTTCATTATTTTCTACCACATACGGAAAGACGTACCGGCGCCGGCTTTCTTCGCCGGAACCGCTCTCGTCATTTTGGGAGAACTGGTCCGCCTCCTGGCCAACTCGGTAATAAGGAAAGACTCTCTCCTTGCATCCTCCGGCCCGTATGCCGCAGTGAGACACCCGCTCTATCTGGGGAGTTTTCTAATTTACCTCGGTTTTCTGTGCTTTCACGTAACGGGAAAATTTTATTCCGCGGTTGCGGTTTTCTGGCTTATCGTAACGGCGGCAACAATCATTATGTACAAAAAAAAGATTGCTGGTGAGGAAAAACTGATGGCTGAACTGTTTCCCCGATACCCCGAATACAGGAAAACAACCCCTGCTCTCTTTCCAAACCCGTTTCAAATGAAAAAAGCGGGTTTTAAAATTATTTTTAACTTTAAGCAAATCGTAAAAAACAGGGAGCACAAACTGCTGGCGGGTCTCGTTGTTATGCTTATTGTTATTGCCGGAGGAATTTTTTATTATTAAGGCATGGACATTCTGAAGGAGTTCGGCAAAAAAAACATTCTGGTGGTAGGCGACATCATCCTCGATAGATTCATCTACGGCGACGTTTCAAGAATTTCGCCCGAGGCGCCCGTCCCTGTCGTAAAAGTCCAGCAGGAGGAATTCAAGGCTGGAGGGGCGGCGAATGTTGCGGCAAACCTCATATCCCTGAAGGTAAAAGCCGTTCTCTGCGGCGTTGTGGGCGACGACTATTACGGGAACTTCGCAATCGAACGCTTCGGGAAATCCGGCATGGACACGTCTGCCGTAGTGCAGTTAAAATCCCATACGACAACAATTAAAACAAGAATCATCGCGCGCAAACAGCAGGTGGTGCGGATTGACAGGGAAGTTAAATTAAAAAATAATACCGGAAACCTGATTACGGTCATTGAAAAAAACATTAAAAAAGCCGACGCCGTAATTATAGCCGACTACGGTAAAGGCGTAATTACAAAGGAACTGCTGGACTATCTCATCCCTGCAGCAAATAAACTGAAAAAAATAATTACCGTGGACCCGCAGACAGAACACTTTTTCAGATACAAAAACGTTACGACCATCACGCCGAACCATCTCGAGGCATCGTCTGCGGCGGGAATGCCGGTAGAAACCGATGCGGAGGCAAAACGGGCGGGGTTATGTCTTCTCAAAAAACTCAAACTGAAAAGCATTGTCATAACGAGAGGGGAAAAGGGAATGACCGTTCTTGAAAAGAATAAAATAATGCACATCCCGACAAGGGCAAAAGACGTCTTTGACGTTACCGGAGCGGGGGATACGGTCATTGCCGTCCTGACAGCCGCTTTAAGCGCCGGGTGCAGCATTTTTGAAAGCGCGCGCCTCGCAAACGCGGCAGCCGGAATCGTTGTCGGAAAATTCGGAACGGCATCGGTTTCGCAGAAAGAATTAAGAGAATGTATGTAATCGGGGTAATCCCCGCAAGATACGCTTCAAAAAGATTTCCCGGAAAACCCCTGGCGAAGATTTTAGGAAAACCAATGCTCCAGCGCGTTTATGAAAGAGCTAAAAAAGCAAAACTTCTGAATGAAATTATCATAGCGACTGACAGCAGAGAAATAAAGAAAGCCGCGGAAAAGTTCGGGGCAAAAGTCAAACTTACGGGGAAATGCGCTTCGGGAACCGACAGGATAAGGTCTGTTATCAGAGGGATAAAATGCGACGTCGTCGTTAACATCCAGGGGGACGAGCCGCTGATGGAACCAAACCTGATTGACAAACTGGCGGGACAATTCAGCGACGCAAAGGTAGATGTCGCAACCGCCGCAACAAACATTTCCGAAAAAGAATTCCGCTCGAAAAACATCGTCAAAGTAGTAACGGACAAAAACTCAAACGCGCTGTATTTCTCAAGAAGCCCCATCCCCGCCGGCGCCCGGCATCTCGCGAAAAAGCACATCGGCATTTACGCCTACAGAAAGAGTGCCCTTCTCAAATCAAAAAATTTCAAGAGTAAACTCGCCGAGGCCGAAGACCTGGAACAGTTGAAGTTCCTTGAAAACGGCGTCAAAATAAAAGTTATCCCGGTAAAATACCGCGGGGTCGCGGTTGACACCCCCTCCGACATAAAAAAAGTAACCCGCCTGTTAATGTAGAAAAGGGAACAAGTATTTTTTTCCCATTCATATTTAGGATGCTAAAAATAAGAGATAGAAGGAAAAGGAATAGAAGATACATTTATTTGATGTTAGCACTATCAGGTATTGTAATATTCCCCGCCATATCCACTATATCGGTCTCTTTCGGTAAAAATTTACAAGACGCGACAGGCTGGGTAGAAAAAAGTAGATACGAGACATCAACAAAATACTTTCTGGTTTTTGCAGAAGACGCGAAAGCTAAAAAATTAGCAGATAAATATATATCTACGCTTGATGATATATACAAATATTTAACCAAGTGGTTTGGATATAAGAATCCTTATCCAATTAGAATTTATGTTCAAGAGAAAACTGCTTCAAAACGAGGATTTCCCACCTTTAACGTAAAAGAAAATAGTTTATATATTAAACCCTCCTCGCATTATCGGGCTATTCTTCACGAAACCGTACATTTATTTACTGGAAACTATCTTTTAGATAATGGGGCGAAAGGACATAGAATAATAAAGACATTTTGGCTTGATGAAGGAATTCCCACATATTTACAATATGTATATTTTGGAAGAAAGTATCCTCATTATGATTATTCTCCGGTACCTTGGGAAGAAATAAGCAGTTATAAAGGCTTCTGGGATGTAAATGAATCTTATTCAAGAGTTAATGGAAGAGAGCTTGCGTATGTTCAGGCAGGCTCTATTGTGAATTTTTTGGTTGAAAAATATGGTCGTAAAAAGATTATATCAATTATTCATAAAATTGCTACAAACCCAGAGAAAGAGCTGTTCTTAAAAATTTATGGAAAAGACTGCGATGAATTAGAAAAAGAATGGCTATTATTCAGAGAAAGCAGAGAAAGTCAGAAATCCGATACCACGTCACCATATATAGTGGAAACAATACCATCCGACGAAAAGACCAATGTGAAAGTGGATATTGATAGCGTTAGAGTTGTTTTTAATGAACCGATGTCTTTCGGATGGTCATTTCAATGTGTTGACCCCAGAATAAGTTACGAAGTTGGCGAGTGGATTAATGCTAAAACGTTTCAAGTAAAAATTACAGAAAAATTAGATCCAAATACTACATATACTATTGAATTGAATACTCCGTCTACCAATCAACTCTTTCGCGATGAAGCCGGCAACAGTCTGCTTCCATATATCTGGACATTTTCTACTGGGCCATAGGAAAAAACCAGGCCGCCTATTATTTTCAGGAATAATGACGGGGTTGGTGCCCCTCTTGACATTAAAATAAAAACACAGTATAATATAAGCGATGACACTAAGATTGAGGGGCATTACTTACAATTATGTATAGTAAAGAGCAATTAGAAAAAGCTTTGCGGCTTTTGGGAAAGAAACTGGAATTAAAGAATTCTCCCCTTTTTGAGCTTGTTGTCTGCGGGGGGTCTTCATTAATCATATCGGGTCTTGTTTCCCGCGCGACGAAAGATGTGGATGTTGTGGCAATCAGGAAAATGGATGAAAAAGGCAATCTTATTTTCAAGAGTCCATTACCAGTTCCCGTCATTCTTATAAATACTGCCCGGGATGTGGCGCACGATTTAGGGCTGCAGGAGAATTGGTTAAATCCCGGACCGGAAAGTCTTATGCAAGTTGGTCTGCCGGAAGGATTTCTTAAAAGGGCTGAAGAACGCAATTACGGAAGCAAACTGAAAATATTTTTTCTGGGCAGGTTTGATTTGATACACCTAAAAGTATTTGCAGGTACGGACCAGGGCCCCGGACGACATGTTAATGATTTACTGGCTCTAAAACCGTCTGAGGATGAGATGGAAGCCGCCGCAAAATGGTCTATGAAACAGGATCCTTCGGAAGGTTTTCGTTATGTTTTAAATGATATGTTGGAAAAATTGGGATACGGGGCGGTCTGTGAGAGAATTTAAGAAATATTACCTGGAGCAGATTCTTGAATTTTTATGGCAGCAGTGGTCATTGCTTGGCGTTGCAGGATACAGCCGGACGGAAAACGGCAATTTTATTGACCCCGAAGCTCTGCTGATTTTTAGTTGCACTTTCGCCCGATATGATCCCCGCCTTTTTGATGAGATTATTTGTTGGCTTGATATAAACGGTAACCTTATAAATATCCAACGCCTTAAAAAAATAATTAGCGGAGAAAATTTCGGCGGGAAAAATGTTCTTTCAGCAATTGCGGATTTTATGTCGCGGCGGCATAAATTTCTCAAATGGCAGGGCCTGATTCAAAAGGAAAAAACCGAAGTAAAAGAATCTCTTTTCTTTCTAAAAGACGGAACTTTTATGAAACAGTTCGGAGAAATAAACCCCGTTTTTGCCGAGCATGGTTTCCTGCGGGGGAAATTTGAACCGAGGGAGCATCCGGAGCCCGCAAGGCTGGAACAGACCGCCGGCCTTCTTTTGAGATTACGGGCGCTTTTCGGCATAAATGCACGAAGTGAAATAATATCGTATCTTCTTACAAAAAAAAATGCCCACCCGAGCCGCATAGCAAGAGAGACATATTATTCTCAAAAGACGGCGCAAGACACGCTGGTTGAGATGGCTCGTTCGGGGTTAGTAAGAATAACCTCCACGGGCAGGGAAAAGTACTACTGGCTTGACAAAGAAAAATGGACAGAGTTTCTTTCGCTGCGGGACAAAATTTCTGTTTGGATAAACTGGCCGTTATTATTAAAAGCGCTGGAGCAACTTTGACAAAAATTAAGTGACCCGAATTTTCTTAAACTTGAGCCGGAACTCCAGACCTCTGAATTCCGTTCACTTATACGGGAAATCGGTCCGGGAATTGAAAAGGCAGGTTTTCCCGAAGTCCTGACAGA
>JBDRMV010000123.1:0-20408 GCA_043811795.1 bacterium
TTGCTGTCAAGATAAATCTCAAAACTCGTATTCATGGAGGTCTCGTTTCCGGCGCCGTCCTTTACCTTTATTCCGAAAGTGAGAGGTGTGGTCCCGTCAGTATTCTGGTTCACCGCAGAGTTGTTTATCTGAAAGGCAATCTTAAATTCGGGTGCGCCAGCTGTCGCTGCAGAAAATGTGGTTGTTCCGGAACCGAGAGAACCAAGAATAGTGCTCGCCGAAATCTCAATGCAATCATTTAGAGTTATAACGCTCGTATCCCCTCTCAAACCGGCATTTGTTTCAGTATTTCCCGCTTCATCTTTTAATTTCACGGTTACCGTTATCGTATCCCCCGTTTTAAAAACATTATCTGTTGCAGCAACGCCGCCTTTGTCACCCGCATACACGGTTGTGGTCTGTCCGCTGTCAGCAGCGGGACTATACGCCGTTACAAATGTAGGCGCCTTAACGTCAGCAACAAGTGTGTCTGAAGTTCCTGCGCCGGCGGCCGTAATATTATATATACTGTTTCCCGAAGTTACTTTTACATTAAATATCGTACCGTCATTTGCCCATTTTGCCCGGAATTCATCGTCAGCCCCCGCATAATCCGGGCCGTCGCCCTCTAAACCGGAACCTGTCTTTACCGCGATATAAAAACTGGTAAGAGTCCAGGATGAAAGCGAAACAGGAGCGGCAAATACTATTTCAACCGTTTCCTCGCCGCCGCCTGCCCAGGATGTAACGGCCGCGCCGGCGATTTTATAAGTTAAACTGCCCGCTGAAGTCGTACAACCCGTATCCGTGAACACGCCTAAACTTGATGTCAAAGAGCCAAGGTCATCGTCGTCAGTATCAAAGTTGGCGACATCTTCAATGGTGCAGGTGATCGAAGCAAGTTTATAAGCATCACTGCTGCTTGCCGCGACGGTTGTGATGTCAAGACGGAAAAGCGGCACCCAGTCAGAACTGGCTTTGACAACATCCGGTAGATCATATCCTGATGATCCCGCCCCATCCAAACCCACAAGGTTATTGATGGTAATATCAACAGCATGGACACTTGCGGACAAAACAAACAACAGACCAAAAATGATTTTTTTAACAGACATTTATACCCCCTGATTTCCGAACTGAGATTTCAGTTTTTGAAACTCCTATCATATTCACAACTTTCCGCATCTGTCAGTTAATTTAGCAAAAACAAAAAAAAACTGTCAAGTACCAAAATGACTAAAATCACAAAACAGCACTGAACGATTATTTTTAAAATTTACCATGCCATAGATTTTACTGCGGGTGGCCGAACGGGAAAACGTAAAGGGGCATCTCTCCCTTAACGCCGACAAGTTTTTTTAGCGCCTCGTCGTTAAAAGCACCGACGGCGCAGGTTCCGAGCCCAAGCGCGCCCGCCTGAAGATAAATATTCTGCCCCGCATGGCCGATATCCATAACGGAGTATCTGATTCCTCTTTCCCCGTAACCGCTTCTCAGTTTTTTTTCAATCCCTGTGAAAACAATCGTCGCGGGCGCATCATTTATAAAATCCTGTCCTATACAGGCGGCGGCGAGGTCTTTCCTTAAATCACCCTCCTGCATAATTTTCAACCGGTGTTCTTCCCATTCGTAACGGTAAAGACCCGGAGGGATTCCCTTTACATTCCCGGCAAAAAGATAAATTTCAAAAGGATACCTCCCTCCCGCCGACGGGAAAGTTCTGGATGCCCCTGATGTGGCGTCTGTTCTTTTTCCGCCGGCCGCCCACAACATCTGCGCGACCTCCGAAATTGAAAGCGGTTCTTCTTTATAGCTTCTTACGGATTTCCTTTTTGAAATTGCCTCTTCAACGGAAATTTTTCCTTTATATTCCGGCGCGGGTAAAACTACCTCTCCTTCTGCAATGCCGGTCATCGGGACAAAGCGGACGGGAATGTTATCAATAATTTTTATTTTCCCTTTTATTTTTTCAACGACCTGCAGTTTCTGGAAGGAAACACCGACTGGAATTACCATTTTCCCGCCTTCTTTCAATTGAGCGATGAGCGCCGGTGGAATTTCTTTCGGGGCGCAGGTTACGATAATTCCGTCAAACGGGGCGAACTCCTCCCAGCCGAGAAAACCGTCGCCGGTTTTGAACAGAATATTTTTATAACCGTTTTTTTCAAGGATATTTTTTGCTTTCTCCGAAAGAGACGGAATAATTTCAACGGTGTAAACCTCTTTTACGATTTCGGCGAGAACCGCCGACTGGTAACCGCTTCCGGTGCCGATTTCCAGAATTCTGTCATCTTTATCAGGGTCTATCAACTCCGTCATCAGAGCGACAATATACGGCTGTGAAATCGTCTGCTCTTCTCCTATGGGAAGCGGGTGGTCGCCATACGCCGCCGAGGAAAGCGTTTTGTCCACGAAGAGATGCCGGAGAACCGTCCGCATAGCCGTCAGGACGTTCCTGTCCCTCACGCCCCGCGCCTCAATCTGCGCACGCACCATATCTTCTCTCATTTTTGAAAAATTGCCGGCGACGGAATTTGAACAGGCTGCCAGAAAAAATAAAAGTACAACACTTTTCAACTCACGAAACATCCCGCACCCCGCATATATTCAGGTGTTCGTTATTTCCGTTTTCGCTTTTTTTTCGTTCCAGCGGACGGGACCGAGCGGCAAATCCAGCTGCGGTTCCACCAGACTGCTCGCCGAATCCGCCTCCGTTTTTATCATAGACAGAATTCTTCTCGCAAACTTTGCGGGAACAAAAACCTGCCACAGAAGAAATTTAACCGGAATGTCCTGCAGGATTCTGTTCATATTCTCTCCGAGGATGGTGTCGTTTTCCTTATCGTAAAGAACGACCGATTTTATGTTATCCTCGTTTTTGATGCCGAATTTATCGGGGAAATTCATAAAAACATTCTGAAGACGCACATCCAGAATGTCTATGTTAACGGAAACCGGACATTTTATTCTGTATTTCTGCCTGACACTGTTGGCTATATTACCGGCGTTTAAAAGGTCTTCTTTCCTGACAAACTTAAAATATGTTTTCTGACCCGAAAGGATCAGCGCATCCGGAGTTTCTCTTGAAACCGCTATTTTTTCCCATTTCTTTCCGATATCCCGTTTAAGACCTTTTTCTTTTTTTGCCCATTCGAGTAAAACGGAATTTACTGAAAAATCGTCAAGAAAGAAATACTTATTGAGATTTTTATAAGGGTCTCCCATCCTCATCATTTTCAGAATATCGGGCAGCAATTTCCCGAACGAGGTCTCAAACAGCACCTTCTTCTCGTTAAAATAAATGTGACAGAACATCGCCATTCTCGTGTTCAGAAAGTTCTTGAAAGCCGGCAGAGCGTCCTTGCCCATGCTGAAACCCGATGAAGTTATCGTCGTATTATCAATCAGCCGCTTTATGTCAATACTTCCGAATTCCTTTGTTCCGCAGTAGTATTTATCCCTCAGGAGAAAATCCATGATATCGACGCTGTAAACCCCGAGCATAATTTTGGAAAAAACCTGCTCCCATAGTTTGTAATCCCTGAAATCCGGCGGCGTTTTAATAAACTTTATCACATCATCCGCCAAAATTTTCTGCTTGAAATAGCCGTGGGGCGAAAAATTGATTTTTTCTATGAGAGGGGAGAGAAAATCGGTGATAATTTTTACGGAGAGGTCCTCGTGCGTTTTTTTGTAGAACTTATAGGTGTAAACGTCGTCGATCAGGTGGCCGAACGGTCCGTGACCGATGTCGTGAAGAAGGCCAGCCAGACGGAAGAGTTCTTCGACATAATTTTTTTCGCCCGGGATATACTCGCCGGGAAATGCCGCCTTGAAATCGTCGTAAAGGCGCGAGGCGAGGTTACCCGCAAGATGCATTGTGCCGAGTGAGTGCTGAAACCTCGTGTGCGTGGCGCACGGATAGACCATCCATAACGCCTGAAGCTGGTTAATTCTTCTCAGCCGCTGAACCCAGGGGGAATCAATAATGTTTTCTTCCGAAACATCGCCTTTTTTTTGATTGATCGTAAAATAAAGGTAATCGTGAATCACGTCCCGCATGCAGGCGGTTTTTATTTCTTCCATAAGGAATTATCTTACAAAATTTCCGGAATTTGTAAAATCACTTAAAAATCAGTACATCAAATAATGGGGTCAGTTCTATTTTTTCCATAGGTAACTTATTAAAAAAATCAGAGCTGACCCCATTATTCATTATGGGGAATGATGTATTCGCTGCCGCCGATAAATTCTCTTAAAGGCGAGGACCCGGGCACCAATGCAATATCGCTTATCGCCGTGACGGCGTCAAGTAAAGTCAGAGTCCTTATTCCCCTGATGTAAGGATCAAGCCGCCCTTCGGCTCTCAACTGGTTAACAAAAGCCCTGTCGGGCATTATCGGTTCGAGGACTTTTTTCAGGACCGGCAATTCATAGGGCATTCCGGAATTTATAACAGCATCGGTTGAGAATATATAAGGAATGATGTGTTTTAATTCCCCTTTTCTTACATACGGCCAGTGAGCCAGAGTTTTCTTCATGCTGTAGCCGCGGTGCTGATAATCCCTTATCATTCTCTTCATCATCCTGATATCCGCCCATCTCGTATAAGTACCGTCGATGTTCCTCAGGATATTCATTGACTCAATATAGATGCTGAACTTGTTGGCGGCGGAAACCGCCCGCGTCAAACTTCTGTATAATCCGTGGAGGCAGTCAATCAGCAGAATTTCGTCGGACTCCAGATGAAATTCCGTAAAAGAATCTCTTTTTCCCGTCTTAAAATTGTAGTGCGGTTTTTTTACGGTTTTACCTCTCAGTAGCGCCCTGAAGTCATCGTTGAGCAGTTCTATGTCAATGGCTTCCGGCATCTCAAAATCATAATCCCCGAATTCGTCTTTCGGCTGGTCTTCCAAATTCTTGAAATAATCGTCCACGTTCATCTGTCTTAACTTCAGGCCGATTTTGCTCAGTTCCTTGCCGATAATAACCGTGGCGGTGGTTTTGTTGGAGCAGGACGGCCCTGCGATTATAATCATTTTAATCTCGTCTTTGCGGTTTAGAATCTTTTTTATGGTCTCGTTAACGTCGTCAACGAACCTTTCCTCCGACAATTTTATCAAGGTCCTGATGTCTTTTCCGCGGCTGCCGCAAACCCAGTCGTTAAGCCCGAATAAATTTTCGCATTCGTTTTCAATATTCCATTCCAGAGTCCTCCGGCAAACCCCGTAATGAATGCCGTTGTTGGTGAACTGCAATTTCGAAATTTCGCCTTTCTTTATTTTGTTTTTGCCTTCCCTGAAAATCATAAAACCTTCGGCAATTTCCGTTTCGCCGATTTCCTTTAAGGTTTTTTCTATCATGTCCATTATGTATTCCCGGCAGGGATAAACCTGCCCGGCGGTTAATTCGGCTTCGGAATAATGCATTACTTTCCTGAAAATAAAATCAATAATGTCCTCTTTTACCTTATCGTCCAGAACGGGAAATAACCCTGCGGCGCTACCCGGCTCCGAGATTGATTTTTCAATTTCTTTTCTTATGGAATCCTTCAATTCCGTTTTCCCGACGCCTGTAATCTCTTTAAATTTCCCCATAACGACGATAGAAAGCCGCTCCGTTATAAATGCGTTGTTTAGCCGGCGGAGCCGTTCATCCGGTTTGAAACCCGTAAACTTTCTGATAAAATCACGTATCAGCCAGTCAATATCATAGAAGGACTCATATATCCGGGACCTTATTACCTCGGCGTATTTGCTGGCGCGCCGCTCTGCGATCCAGCGGTTCGTGCTCTCGACGTCAAGAATGGTGAGAATTATGGAGTTGGTTATTTTTGAGATTTTAAAATCGGTTATCCGCCCGTATTTATCCACAATTTTGGTAAGATTATTCCGCATGTCCATGTTTCACCATCCTCCTAAAATCCTTTATGGTTTTTATTTTATTTTTTATAAGACCAAATTGCAAGGCATACCCTCATTATCCAATTAATTTTTCTGCCTGGCGGATGTATAAATCAAGTTTCGGATAATCCGGGTTTATCTTCCTGAGTTTACGCCATAATTCAAGCGCTTCACCGTACTCACCGAGGTTTCCGCTGACCACGCCGCAATTAAACAAAAACTGCGGGTCGGACGGGTAAACCGTCAGAGCCCGGCGGTAAATTTCCCGCGCCTTTTTTAAGTCATTATTTTTTTCGTAAAGAACCGCCAGATTCAAATAAGCCGCGGACAGAAAAGGGTCATATTCAACCGCTTTTTCAAAACATTCCGCTGCCTTTTTAAAGTTATTCTCATCTTTCCCTGTGAAAAATAACTCCCTGCTGACAAACCCGCAGCCGTTCTGCGCCAGGGCATTGCGCGGATTTCTTTTTATTATTTTTCCAAAAAAATATCCCGCCCTTTCAAGCCAGAGCCGCTTATTCAGGGTTTGAGAAAATGCAATGCATTTCTTTCCCGCGTTCATCAGGTGAAAATCCTGCGGCAGAAATTTTGAAGACAATTTCAGAAATTTAAGCGCTCTTTCACCGTCCAGTTCTTTCATTCCCGCAACAAACAATGACTCCGATACAACGGGCATTAAAATAACTGCGAGAAAAATAACAGCCGTTACGGCACGGACGCCCTGTTTCTTTTTTTGAAAACCGGCACCGCAAGACCCGTTAGCTCCGCCACTGGCGGATGGTATGGGGTCAGCGTTTGCGAAAATAATTCCCGCTGCAAACCAGAAAATCATAACCTCCGTTACCGTCGGGAAAGCAAAAAGATTGCCGAAGAAATGAGCGGCGACCGCAGAGCCGGCGGTTAATTTAAGGAAATCGGACGATGAAACCGCCTTTTTCAGAATGGAAAAAATCAAAAAAAGATACAGCCCCGCGCCGGCGATGCCCGTATCCACGAGAATCTGCAGCGGATAAGAATGGGCATAGCCGGCATGAGCAAGCGGCCCTATCTGCGCAATAAACGACTTCGACACGCCCGCCCTGAAAAGAAGAAGAAAACTTTCGGGCCCCTGCCCGAAAAAAGGATGCGACCTGAAAATTTCAAAAGCCGCTGCATAGCCCTTTAACCTTGAAGCAATATCCGGTTCCGAAAAATTGAAAACTGAAAGGACTCTTTCAAAAAACGAAACGCCTTTGGAAGGAGCAAACAAAGCGATCGCTAAAGCAACCGCAAGAAAAATCAGAAAAATTTTCGGTATGTCTTTCCGGTTGCGTGAAAAAATTAAAAGGAACAAAAGACCCGAGGCCGCTCCGAGCCACGACGCTCTTGAATAGGTGAAAACAAGCGCCGCAAAAAACACGGCGGGGAAAAGCAAAAATCTTTTATCCTTTACGCTGAGAAAAACCGAAAAGGGCAAAACCGCCGCCAGAACACCGCCGAAGAAATTAGGGTTCCCGAACGTTGAAGAAATCCTGTCCGCCGGAAGCTGCAGGAATCCGATGACCGAACAGCCGAAGAGTGACAAAATCAGAATTTTCACCAGGTTTTTTGATTTATCGGTCGGCAGTCGCCCGCAAATCATAAAAAGACAGAATCCCGCGCATAGCGAAATAAAACCGTGAAAATAGTACCTGTAATTGCCCACAAAACTCAGGAAAGGACAGACGGAAAAGACCGAAGAAACAAAATAAAATCCCGCCCACAGGTAAACCGGAATCTGCTCCTTCCTAAAAGCAAAGTTCGCCCCTATAAAAAAAACCGGGATTACAAGCCAGAAAAGAAACGCCTTCGGAAGAGCGTATAAATCGTTAAAGAAAGGAACCATTATCAGGGGCGTTAAAAATAATATGAGCGAAAGCACCGTCAAAGAATTCTTTTCTTACCCATCCCCGATGAAATTCTTGAAATTATTATGTCAACTCTTCTGTTCCTGTCCTGCTGAGCCGGAGAAAGATTGGCCATTTCAACAATTTCCTTCTGGAGTTTCTTAAAGTACTGCGCTTTTATAAAGACCTCTTTCGCTCCGAGTATCTCCAGTTCGAAATTCTCAAATTGTGCCCCTGTGAGGGCGTCGCTCCACTTTTTTGAATGATCCTCGAATACTCTACCTTCATCTTTTCTGATTTCTTCAAAAATTTTGTCAAACTTCTTTGTTATTTTCCCCCTGTAATTCCTTACGGCAAAATCCGCTAATACTCTTTGTTTTTTTTTGCCGGCGTATTTTTTCAGGAATTTTGACCTTGCCGCTATAATTTTCTCGTCCTTTTTTCTGACAAGCATCTTTTTGACTTCAAAAAGAAACATGTCGCGGGCGGTCTTCAGAAGGTCGCTCCTTCTTTTAAAAAGCATCTCTCTCGTCTTTTCTTCAATAAACGGTTTCTGCTCCGCATAGCCCGCCGAAGAAATACGGTCGGGCGGGAAATAAATGTCGTCAATCAGGAACTGCGATATGTACGCTGCACGCGTAACGGAAAGTTCCCAGCGCGACGGATACTCGGGTGAGACCTCCGCCGAATCGGTGTGACCTTCTATTCTTATCTGGTTCGGCTGGGGCCTCACGAAAGCGGCAAGATTTCTGAGCGCTTCAACCGCCTTTTCTTTTACCCTGCTGCCGCCCTTGTCGTACATTTTCCGGCCGTGAAAAGAAACGACAAGACCTCTCTCGTCGATATCAAAAGAAACATCCTCCGTTAAATTATCTCTGGTGACATATTCCTTCATTTTCTTTTTCAGATTTATCAACTGCAGTTCATTCATCGCCGAAGCAAGAGCAAACATCATCACGAAAAAAATCAGAAGCTGGGTCATCAGGTCGCCGTAAGTAACCATCCAGCCGGGGGAGGTTGACCCGACCTGAAGAGCCGCGGCGGACCTTTTTCTCGGCATTTATTTGCCTATGATTCTTCTTTCCCTTTTCTTCGGCGGCAGATACGCCTTCAGTTTTGCCTCTATTATTGACGGGATGTCCCCCATCTTCATCGAGATAATACCTTCTATTACAATGTCTTTGATAAGAACTTCATCGTCGCTCTTTCTCTTGAGTTTGCCGCAGACGGGAAGAAAAACAAGATTCGCTATCAACGCCCCGTAGAAAGTCGTAAGAAGCGCGAGGGCCATACCTCCCGCAATCGCGGACTGGTCCTCAAGTTTCGCAAGCATCATAATGAGACCCATGATTGTTCCAATCATCCCGAAAGCCGGCGAGTACGTTCCCATCGTCAGGAAAATTTCCTGACCCACCTTGTGCCTTTCCTGGAGAAAAGTTATCTCCGTCTCAAGTTCGGACCTTATCGTTTCAGTATCGACATTCGCCGACACCAGAGAAAAGCCGTGCCTGAGAAAAGAGTTTTTTATTCCCTTTATTTCCTGCTCTATTGAAAGCATTCCCATGATTCTCGCTTTTTTTGTCAGCCGGACGACCGTGTCTATTATATCAAGGGGGTTTTCTTCCTTCTGCAGGAAAACCTTTTTCGCTATTGCAAAGACCTCAACAATCTGGTGAAAAGAATAGTTTACCATCGTCGCGGCAAAGGTACCGCCCAAAGTTATGAATGCCGAAGGCATATCCCAGAAAGCCAGCAGTCCCGACAAGCCGGGAAGACCCGTTTTCCACGACCTCTGCAGTATGGCAATAGCCATGAGGCTGACGCCCGTTATGAACCCGATTACGGTTGTTATGTCCATATTCTTTTTTCCTTATCAGGGCGGCGGGACGTTCCCTGTGGGGACGGTGCTTTACCTGTCTGCCGAACAGGCAGGCAATATGACATTTTTCCAAAAAGTATTAGAACCGTCCCCTTTCTTTTCACTTAAAACTTGATTTCGCCGTTATCTCCGGGGGAGGTTATGTCGTGTTTCTTCAGAATGTCTTTCCCCGATTTTTTCTGGAGCTCGGATATTTTCTTCTCCTGCTCCTTTATTGTTTTTTCAAGCCGGGCGGAATAGCCCTTGGTGCTCTCAAGCGACTCCTTCATGCTTTCCATTTCATTTTCCCTTTTTTTAACTTCCGAGATGAGGGCTGCCCGCTCCTTTTCAATGCCGGCTCCGCCGGCAGCCGATTTCTTCAGTTCTTTCATCTGTGTTCTGTATTCTTCCGCTTCTTTGCCCTTTTTTTCTATTTCCTCTTTGAGAATTTTTTCTCTCTCGGAAGTCTTTTCCTTAATTTCCGCATTAACGCGCTTCAATTCCTCAATCTGTTCCCCCGATGCCTCGGGTCTGCTCTCAAGCGACTCAAGACCCAGTTCCAGCTGCGATTTGAGAACCGATATTTCCTCGTCTTTTTTCTTCAGCTGTTTCCGGAAATATTTTTCTCTCTCTTTTATGTTCTCCATTTTCTCGGAAATGATTTTCTTCTGCTGCGCAATCATTTCCTCAAGTTCGCCGATTTTTGACTTGAGCTCCGGAGAGGGGGCGTTCGAGGCGACCTCGCTTTCATGCAGATTTTCAAGTTCGGCGTTGGCTTCACCGAGATGCTTTCCCATCTGCCTGACTTTTTCTGCATTTGCGGCAATCTCGCTGTTTAAAGCATCTATTTTTTTCTCATAACCCGAAATTTCGCCGGCGCGGGATGCTTCTTTCGAAAGCAGCTGCTCTTTCTCCGCGAAAAGGGCGTTTATCTGATGCTCCATTTCTTCCCGCTTTTCCGCCTGAGAAGCAATTTCGAGGTTAAACTGCTCTTTCTCGCCCGTATAGGTCTTCTTTAATTTCTCAAATTCCTCAACCGCCCCGAGGAGTTTTTCGTTCGCGAGTTCTATTTCTTTTTCCTTCGCCTGAATTTCATCCCGCAGCATCATAGTTTCTTTTCCAATTTCTTCCGGCGCTTTTTCCGCCCTGTATTTTTCAAAATCCTTTTTTAATGCCTCAAACTCCATTGCATCGGTTTTAAGAGCCGCCTCTTTCTCCTCAATTTCGCGGCGGCTGAGACCGTACTTTTCTCCGAGATGCGTAATTTCACTTTCAAACTTTTTCTTTTCCGCATCCCGTGATTTTTCCAGTTCTTCGAATTTACTCCGCACCGACGCAAGTTCCGACGACGTTTCTTTCAACTGAGCGTCCTTCCTGACGATTTCGGAATCGACTTGCCTGTACTGCCGTTCTTTTTCCCTGATGCCGTCAATCTGCTCTTTATATGCGGCCAGTTTGTCCTCGAGCTGTTTCGTTTCCTCCTGAAACTGCCTGATTTGCTCATCTTTGATTTCAGCCGAAGAGATTTTACCGTCAAGGAAGCTGATGCGCTCATTGAGAACATTTATTTCTTTTTCCTGTTCCTCTATCTGCGTTTTGTATCTTTCGACCTCTTCCTGGGGCGAGGCTTGCAGCGCTGCAATTTCACCGTTATATTGATTGATACGCGCAAAAAGCTCTTCTATTTTCTGCTGTTGCTCCAGAACCTTGTTCTTCCAGGAAAGCATTTCACGAGCGTGCGCTTTCGTCTTTTCTTTTAATTCAGTTCCGAGCCGTTCTATCTCTTTTTGTTTTTCCGAGATTCCCGCAGAGAGAGGCCTGACCTCATCCTGAAGCTGCGAAATCCTCTCTTCTCTCTGCGCCAATTCCACAGACAGAATTTGCTTTTCGTCCAGCAGAACATCCCTCTGCTTCGTAATATTCTGCAACTGACGGGATATTTCGTTAATCCTGTCCGTAAGACGGGTTTTCACGCTGCCGAATTCGTTTAACTTCCCAGAAAGTTCCTGTATCCGCGCCCGCGCCTCGTCTATCTGCCGGTCTTTTTCCGAAATTGTCCGGCCGCTTTCATCGCGGAGAGCCTCAATCTGTTTTTTGAGACCATTGATTTTATCCGATTCGGCATCGAACTGCTCTCCCTTTTCGGCAAAAGATGCAAATTCTCTTTCGGATTCTTCAAGGCGGCTGTTCAGTTCTCCCACTGTTGTCTTCGCTTCATTTAACTGGTTTTTTAATGCCTCCGTCCCGGAGAAAAGCGCTTTGTATTTTTCTTCCGCCGTACCGTGCAGGGCGGCATATTTTTCCTTTTCTTTTACAGCAACCTCCAACTCCTGTGTCAGAGAATTGACTCTCCCTGTTATCTCCCTGAGACGGTTTTCGTATTCCTTTTCTTTCTCCTCCGCCCCGCTCGCTATTTTCTTTTTTTCAACCTCGACAGCCCTTATATCTTCTTCCAATTTTTCCGATTTTCGGCGGAATTCGGAAAGTTTCTGCAAGGACTCTTCCATCTGCCGGTCAAGTTTTTCTTTCTCGGCCACGGACAAACGAAGTTTCTCCTCATGCTCAGCAAGATTCAGAGAAAGTTCGTCTCTGGATTTTTTAATCTGTTCCGCTCCCGCCTCATAAAGATTTTTTATACGCTCTCTTTCAGCGTCAAAATCTCTTTTAAGGCGCAGAATTTCCTGTTCCTTTTCGGCGAGGAGCGCCGTGAACCTTTCCGCAGCCGCTTTCGCGGACAGGAACTCGCCGCCAAGCATGTCTTTTTCGCGGGTCGCCTTCTCGTAAGATGAGGTAATATCCCCGCGGAGTTTCGTTTCCTTTTCAAACCTGTCCGACCATATCGCTTTTTCCTGATTGAACTGATCCTTCATCCATTGTACTTCACGGGCAAATTTTTCGTTCGTTTCGGCAAGACCGTCGCGCGCGGCGCTGAGTTCTTTCTGAAGTTTCGCCGTAATTCCCCTGAATTCGGCAATCGTGTTTTCTTTATCCCTTATTCCGCCTGAAAGTTTATCAAGTTCAGACAGCCCCTGCAGTTCCTGCAATTTGAATGCCTGCTCCTGCTGTTTCAGGTCGGTTTCTTTTTTCCGAACCTGCTCAATCAGTTCCTGAAGCTGCGCCTTTATTTCCGACTTCGCATGCTCTATATCCCTTTCCTTTTCAACCTGAAAACCTTTTTCCGCCGACTCCTTTTTCGAAAGGATTTCATTTAAAACGGCAACCTGCTCACGCAACCGGTTTATTTCTTCTGCCAGACGAACTTTTTCAGCGCTGTGTTTTTCCTTGACGCCTATCATTTCCTTCAAAAGATTTTCGCGGGATGTCTGGAGAGCTTGTATTTTGTCCTCGTGCTCTTTGGAAGAAAGAATCTCTTTGAGAGCCATCTCCACCTTCAAGGACGACTCTGATTCCTCCTTCGCCTTCTGCGATGCGGAAAATGATTTCCTCCGCTCCTGATCCAAATCCCTGGAAACACCCATAAGCTGCCTTTCAAACTCCTGCATGGCGCTTCGCAGTGACGATTCTTTTTCCAACGACTGCTTCTCGAGACCCGCTGCTGTGTTTTTCATTTCGTCTCTAATGCCGGTAATTTCCCTGTCCTTCTCTTTCAGCAATTCCAGCCAGTGAAGTTCTCTCGTATCAGATTGTTCCTTCTTCTTCCGGAGAGTATCAGCGAGAACCTTTTTCGCAAGGTCCACTTTTTTTCTCAAATCTCCGTTCAGCAGCCCTTCATTTTTCGGCGCCTCCGGTTTCTTAAAAGCCGGAGGCCCGCCGACGCCGAACGGAGGGGGAGGGGGCATTCTGTTATCAGCCATTATTTTTCTTTAACTCCTGACGTTTTTTCCGGGGCGCTTTCCGACGCTTTTTCTCCAACTTCTTCACCTGCTCCGGGGCCGTGCTCTTCAAGCCACTTTTTCAGGTCCTCATTCTCGGGATTCAGAGACAGGGACTTTTCATACGCCCTTATTGCCTCTTCTTCCCTCCCTAGAGCAAACAGAGTGCTTCCGAAATACTGGTAGGTCTGCCAGATTTCCGGATTGTATTTTATCGCTTCACGGAATTCCTCCGCCGCTTTTTCGTAATTTCCCTCCTGAAAATAGTCCCCTCCTGCGCTGTAGTGTTCAAAAGCTTTCTCGTTGTCACGAACAGGAACTTCTTCCTCCATCCCGAGTTTTTCTCTTCTCAAAGACTTTTCTTCCTCTCTTTTTTTATCCCTTTTCATATCCTCTTCCACTTCTTCCATTATGCTTTTTTCAGAGACCGCCGTAATTTCCTCCGGCAAAACCGAAATATCTTTCATCCCGCCGAGGTCGATTTTTCCCGATGCCTCCATCGTCCTCACTTTAAGAACAATTTCTCTTCTCTGGTCCGTCACCTGACCTTCGCCCGCCTGCACAGCGCGGCCGGCCTCGGACTCTTCCTCGACAAGTTTCCTTGCCGCCTCCGAAAGATTGCCGAGAATTTTGTTCTTGAAATCATCGTCCGTTCCTTTCAGGGCAACCGCAAGTTCGGGAGCGTTTATTTCCCCGAGAACCGTCTGGAGAGTCCTGTCCTCAAGGTCGGCAAGATTTTTAAACGAAAAAATCATCTGCTTTATTTTTTCAGCAATTTCCGGATTTCCCTCCGCCAGCGAGGTTAAGAATACCTCTCTTGCTTTATCTTCCATCGCAGAAAGAAATTTTACCATGCGGTCAACGCCGCCCGACGTAAGGTCTATTCTTCTCTTTATAATCCTCTCCAGCGAGGAAATTTTGCCCTGTTCAACAAAGCGAACCTTTGAAAGAGCAAGAACGATATCGGTTCTTTTTTCCTCGGGGAAGAGCGTCAGAAGTTTTGTCCCTTTTCCATCATCAAGATAGTGAATGACCGTTGCGGTAACCTCCGGATTCTCGTTTATAAGCAGATAAGCAATTTTTTTCAGGTCATTATCTTCAACAAACTGAAACGGTTTAAATGACATTTTCCCCACCTCCTCTCCCGGTACGGGAAGAGACGCAATGATTTCCGAAATTGTTCTTTCTATTTCCCCTTTTTTTTCTCTATGGCTTTTTCTTTTTTCAAATTCTCCGGGTTCGCCTATTTCCCCGAAGGCTCCGCCCACGCCCCCTCCGCCGCCGCCGGTGCCCGTGGCTTCGACCTCGCTTTTCATTTGTTTTAAATCCTTCATCGTGGCAAGGAGAGAAAAAAGAAATTTACTTACAGGCCCGAACAGAAAAGCAAAGAAAAGCAGAATAACGAGAGCCCCGAAAAGAGTAAGATAAAAATATGGACTCGTCAGGTACGGCAGCAGTTTCTTGAACGGAGAAAACTGTACTCTTCTTACGGTAAACTTATCACCTCTTTCTCCCTCGTCAATTCCCAGAATATCCTTGACGAGATTCATTGCCGCCTTAAACGACTCCTCCGGAACGCTCTGGCTGACAATAAGAGTAACGTTCATCTTTTTTATAAACGACTCGGGAATTTTGACAATGCTTTCTATGCTTCTCTTGGCTCCCGATGTCTGGCCCGCAGCGGTTGCTTTATCTTCCTGCTGGACAATATCCTGCTTGTGCGGTATTCCGGGGAGAAATTCCGTCGGCGCCACCGGTTTTGCCGTTATCTCCCCGCCCGTTTCTGATTCCTGCTTCGCCCACGATTCGGTTTCAACCCTGGACTTTTCAACGTTCGGGGTTATATCAAGTTTAACAGACGCCTTCCCGGGGCCGAGCATTTCATCCAGGGTGCCGTTCACGAAGTTTTCAAGTTTTGTTTCAAGTTTCATTTTCTGTTCAATCACCGCCGTATAATCAATGTCCTGGAGAACGGGTTTTGCTTCTTCCGCAAAAGAACAGGTTGCGAAGAAAATCAAGATAAATAAATCTCTGCGCATTTTATTATTATACATAAATTCAGGAGATTTTTGAATACGGATGATTTCTGTTATTCTTTTTCTATTGTATTAAGAAAATCAAGACCTTCAATCGGTGTGGTGGTCTTTTCCTTCTCCATCTTGTCTACAAACTGTTTCAGCTTTTCATCCGTCGGGTCAAGTTCAAGCGATTTTTTCCAGTTGGCAACGGCCTTCTCCATCTCGCCTATAGTGAAAAAAGCGGAACCTATTCTTTTGTAGGCGAGCGAGGAATTCGGCTCCAGAATTAAAACATCCTGCGCAAGCTTGAGCGACACCTCGTATTTCCCCTCGTAAAAGTAATTAAGCGAATCATAGAGTTTCTTATCCACAAGACTCATTCCCGTCGGAAGTTCGGGTTCGGTTTTATCAATTCCCTCCTTGCTCTTCACCGCCTGAATCAGCGAGATAATCTTCGCATTGCCGGGATCGAGAGTCAAAAGATAACGCAGAATTTCAAGAGAGTGCTCCGGTCTCCTGTCAAGATACTTCTTTGCCGCCCTTCTTATCAGTTCATGCTCCTTGCTCGGTTTCGGAACTTCTTTATACGCGCTTAAAAAAGTATCAATCCTGTCAAGTTCGTACAGGTAGTCGGAATTCTGCGGCGCGAGAGAAGCCGCGTTCGCCAGGAAGACCTTCCCCCTCGCCAGGTATCCCTTCTCGAAAGCCGCATGCGCTTTGAGGTACTCCTGCCGGGCATTCGTATTTCTCTGCGACGCTATGGACGGCCCGAAACGGATACTTGCGGACATCCTGTGGGAAAGGCCGAGTTCATGCATTGCCATCGCGTAATCAAATCCGAGATTTTGCCAGTTAAGGCCGAAACCGAATGTCTTTTCCTGCTGATCCATACCCGCTCTTATCGAAATGTTTTTCAAAGCCCAGTATTCCATACCGAAATGCGACTCCAAACCCGGAACGTCGGCGACCGACACCACATCAAGCGAAAGAGCAAGCCGTTCCTTAAACTGCCTATATGCAATACCCATCCTCATGGTAAGAGGTATTTTATCCTCGCACTCTTCAATTTCGTTTTCAAAAACATTCTGGAGGTTGAGCCCTACCGTCAGGTCGGGCACGCCGGGAATTGTGTAAAGACCGCTCATATCAACGAGAAAACTGGAATTTGTATAGCCCGCAAGCGTGTGCTTCAGATACTTGAAATTAGCTCCTATGGAAAGCGTCTTCAGGAGTTTCTTTCCCATGCTCATCGTGACAGCCATCTGGTCGTCGCTGAAAGAGGTGGTCCTTTCATTATAAATGTCATAACCCTCAAACCCGCCCGTATAAAGCCGGACAAGACTTAAGCCTACCGCGCCGAGATTCGTCAGCGGTCTTATGTAACTCATAAAGTCGTAAGATGTCCCTGCCCAGAGCATCGTATGCAGCATCATGGCTTCCTGCCTTTCGACATTGCCCAGGCCCGCGGGGTTCCAGTACGTGGCGGAAGCATCGTCGGAAATGGCGACAAACGCTTTTCCCATAGCCAAAGAACGGGCGCCGGCTCCCCATGAAAGGAACGCACCCGGAACACCGCCCTTTCCCTTCTCGGCTTCCGACCAGTAACTGCAGACAAAAATTGCCGCGACAGCAAAAAGCAGCCCGATAATTTCTTTTTTTCCTTTCATTTTTTGCAATGGTTGGGGACTTACAACCGTCCCCTTCAATAAAAAAAAGGTTCAGCTCTCTGAACTGAACCTTTGCCGCGAAATACCCCGCAAAAGCAAGCGGAGCAACAACCCTCCGGCAACCCGGCTGCCCCTATGGGGCCCGTGGCTTTGCGTCTCCGCCTTGCGGCGGATTTGCCTTTTTGGCTAAAGCCAATTCAGAGGTACATTCCGTTTTCAATATTATTATAATTCGAAAAGTTGGAAATGTCAACCCCCACACACCCCGACCCTAAATTAAATATAGGCATATCTACATGACTCAAGTTGGTATAGTGAAGGAAAATGGGTCACTTCTATTTTTTACTTTTGTGTCAACAAAAAAAATAGAGGTGACCCGATTTTCCACTGCACAATAGCCAATTACTGGAATCAAGTAGATATGCCTAATTAAATATTGCCCGCTAACCATAGATTTAGTATAAATTACATTATGTGGAATACAGTAATTATCGTTTCCTCCACCAAAAAAGAAGCGGAATTCTGGCGCAGAACTCTGAAAAATTCCGATGTAATACATCCGGAAACCCGGGTTATTTCAATTCCCGAGGTCTGGACCGGCGGAGCGGGACAGCTCCTGGGAACGCTCAACGCTCTGATAGAAACCCGCATCAAAGCGAACCTGAAAAAAAATCAAACGACGGCAATTTACCACACGGCCGGAAAAGGGAAAAGAATTGCGCCAATCGGTTTAACCGAAGCGGGCAAAGGAGCAATAAAACTCCCCTTCAAAAACAAAACGATAACGCTGCTTGAAGCGGTTATAAAACAGACAACCCCCTTGTCCGAAACAAGAAAAGGCCGGCTCTGCGTTTTTTGGGCCGACGCCATTTTCCTTCCCGAAAAAAATATAAAATTCGAAGGAAAGCACCACATCGAACTATTCGGCATTGAAAATAAAATTCCGGCGGGCAGAAAAGAGTGGGTTGAGAACTGGCAGAGTTACGGATTGATTATCCCCGACGGGAAACGGGTTATCCTGAAAGAAAAGCAGACCTGGGCAGAACTTAAGAATTTGGTCCGGCTGAAAAAGCGGAAAGGTGTCTTGTGCGCCTCAAAAAACATGGGCTGTTTTTCGGTTTCAAAAGAATTTCTTTGCGCCCTCCTGGCGGAATTCAAAAAGGAACTGCGGGAGAAAAAGAAAAAACTTGATACCGACCCCCACCTGTGGATGCCTCTGACATCGCCCGGAGCGGAATTCAAAGATAAAAAATTATGGTACAGGATAAACGCTTTTAAGAAAAAATTCCTTGAAAATGACAAAACGGGTCTGTTTCTTATCGGAGCCAAAAACCTCGGTGAAAAAACTTTCTGGTGGGATTTCGGTTCCGTTAAACTTTTTCACAGAAACATACTGAAAATGCTTGAAAAGTCGGCGGAGGGCGCGGCAATGCGCAGGTTTTTCGAAGTCAAAGCGCAAAACGGAGCAGGAGTCAGAAATTCTATTATCACAGGTTCCGTAATAAACGGGAAAATAAAAAACAGCGTCATCCTCTCGACAACGGCGGAAAAACTGACATCGGAAAATTCCGTCATCGTAAACTGCCTTTTGAAAAAAGGCAGTTTCTTAAACTCCGTCGTATATAACTGCATAGAAATAAAAGCGTTGCAAAGCAGAAGCGGCGTCGCCGCCGACGTCTTCTGCCCCGGCCACGGGAAAATAAGGTTAAAGACATCTCCAGGCAGGGACGGAAAAAAAGACTGGGATGCAAAAATTTCTTCAAACTGCTTCTCATATTCCGATATAGAACGGCTGCTGAAAAAATCGAACCAGGCAGAAACGGAAAAGGAGAGAAATGCCTGGATAAAATATTATAAAACCGGCGCCGACGGAATTTTCGACTCCCTGAAAAAGACCTTTATAAAACCCCGTCCTGTTTTCGTCAGGAAAATCTGGGGCGGAACCAAAATAGGAAAACTGAAAAAAACACGCCTGAAAGAAAAAATCGGGGAGTCATGGGAATGTTCCTGCTACCCCGGAAAAACCTCCGCTGTAAAAATCGGAGATGCGGAAATCCCGCTGACGCATCTTCTGAATTACGCTCCGGAAGAAATTCTCGGCAAAAACTTTGCCGGATACGGTGGAGAATTGCCCGTTCTCGTTAAATTTATTGATTCGCGGGAAAACCTCTCCGTGCAGGTCCATCCCGACGATCTCACCGCAGGGAACTTAGGGGAAACGGAACCCGGTAAAAATGAGGCGTGGCTCATTATAAAAGCGGAGCCCCGTTCGGTTCTATATCTCGGTTTTGGAAAAAAAACCGAAGACATAAAATCAATAACCGCATGGCACCTCTCAAAAACAGATGCGGCGGAAGGGGATGTATTCACCATCCCCGCCGGAACCGTTCACGCCATCGGCAAAGGAATTCTTCTCCTTGAGATTGAGCAGCCATCCGACCTCACCTATAGAATCTGGGACTGGAACAGAATACCTGCAAGGACCCTTCATCTTGCAAAGGCGCAGGATGCGATTACGAAAAAAATTTCAAATGCGGAAACTTTCAGAATAAAACCCGTAAAATTATCATCTTGCGAAACAAAACTTGTTTCAACGCCGTTTTTCCGTCTGAACCGTTTAACTCTTGATCGCCCTGAAGAAATCAAAACGCACGGCGGTTTTCAGATTCTGGTCTGCCTTAAAGGCCGCGCTGAAATTCATTCTGGAGGAAAAAAAGAAAACCTGAAACAGGGGGAAAGCATTCTCGTCCCCGCTTGTATCAATTCTTATGACATAAAACCCGACGGAGTCGCCGAAATCCTGAAAGTTCAGCACTAACGCAGCTTTCAGCATCCGCCTCAGGCGGACGACCGCACCATATCACGAATACTATCCTCTTATAAAACAGCCGTTCGGTATTTTGAGTTTTTTCCTTATCGCCCGCGTTTTCAAAATGAACTCGGCGGTAATTCTGTCGTTATATCCCGAGGCGTTTTTCAAAGATGCAATATGCCTTTTGAAAAAAGAATTCATTCTTCCGACAAAAATTTCGCGCACCACCTTTCCGAATACACTGGAAAGCGCAACGGGAAAATGTTTTTCCTCGGCGTCCATAATAAATTCAACTCTCCCGAAATTTTCAAACTCATAGGAGGAATTTTCCCCCTCCGTTTTTTTGACAAGTTCAAAGTTTTTCAGAAAATCAAAAAATCTTTCGTATCTTTTCGTCCCGCCCAGTTTCCCGCAGACATACAGAACATTTTCCCCGTAAAGAGCGCGGTATTTCGAAAAGAATTTTTCAAGCA
>JBDRMV010000124.1:0-2143 GCA_043811795.1 bacterium
AAGAACATCAATTATATAGACGTCATCATGCCCGGTATTCTGGGTATGGCTATTATGATGGCTCTTGACGAAACCGCTCCGAATCCGCTTCACCACATCAATATGATTTCTTTCCCGGAACTGCGCTATATTCTGCATTCAAACGGTTTCAGAATTTCAAAGATTGCGGCGAACCGCATCAAGGCAGTCAGCTGGCTGTACTGCCTGCTGATACCCTTTTCATATTTAATTACGCTGGCGGTTTTTTACAGGGAGGAAAAACAGGCGGCACAGCGGAAATGCAACCGCCGGATTTTAAAGCAGCTCTTTTCTCTGCCGGTGCTGTTCGGGGAAACAACGATTATAAAGGCGGTTCGCAAATAAACATTATATGAATATTCTTATTCTTGATTTTGAAAGATGGGACAGCGGCCTGACAAACTATGCAATATCTTCGGCGACGGGTCTTATGGCGCGCGGTCACCGCGTTGTTTTCGCCGGCATAAGGAATATGCCGCCCGTTAATCAGGCACGCAGGAAAAAACTGGAGACAGTTGATTTCTCAAACCGCGCCGATATATTCAAGTTATTGAAACTGCTGGGCAGGTATGACATAGAAATAATGAATCCCCACGACGGATGTTCGCACTTTTTGTGTTTTCCGGCAAAATTATTCCGAAGAAGAAAACTTAAATTAGTACGGTCTTACAGTGATGCCCGGCCTGTAAAAAAACATTCTTTACTCTGGAAACAAACGGATAGATTTATTGCCGCTGCGGAATTTATTAAAAGGGACTTTTTGGAAAACGGATTGGATTCGGAAAAAGTGAAAGTAATTTATCAGGGCATTAGCCCGGACTTTTTTAAGGGAAATGCCGTTGAGAAGACGTCATCCGCCGGGGGTTCCCGGGTTACGATTCTCGGACGTCTCGACACTGTCAAGGGCCACGCGCATTTTCTGGCAGCGGCGGCAATTGTATCGGAGAAATTTCCGGGAACTTCTTTCAGGGTTATCGGAGACGAAAAAAATGTTAAAATAAGCGGCCTGAAAAGAGAATCCGGCAGACTGGGTTTGAAAAATGTTAAATTTCAGGGTTATGTGGAGGATGTTTCTTCCTATATGAAAGCCAGCGACATAGGCGTCATTGCTTCCGTGGGCTCCGAAGCCGTTTCGCGGACGGCGCTGGAATGGATGGCGAGCGGCACTCCCCTTGTGGTCACGGCCGCCGGCTGCCTTCCGGAAATGGTTGAGGACGGCAAGACGGGAATCGTCGTCCCGCCGGGCGACCCGAATGCAATGTCGGCGGCAATTTGCGGACTGATTGAGAACGGGCGGCTCAGAAGTGAAATGGGGAGGGCTGCTTTTCAGAGGGTAAAGAAAAAGTTTTCGTATGAACGTTTTATAACGGAAACGGAAAGGATTTTTTTGGAGACATTATGAAGTTGAGCGTAATAATTATTGCGAAAAACGAGGAAGACAACATTATTGCCTGTCTTGAAAGCGTGAAATGGGCTGATGAGATTGTCGTCGTGGACACGGGCAGTTCGGATAAAACGGCGGAACTCTGCAGGAGATATACCGATAAAGTATTTTTTTCGCAGTGGATGGGTTTCGGGCAGTTAAAGAATTTTGCTGTTCGGAAAACAACGGGGGAATGGATTCTGAACATAGACGCCGACGAGAGAGTGACAGCGGGGCTTCGGGATGAAATTAGAAAGGTTGTCGGCTGCCCGTCGCATTTTGACGGGTTTCACATCCCTTTCCGGTTTTATTTTATGGGGCACCCGATGCGTTACGGCGGTCTGGGTTCGGAAAAGCATCTGCGGCTTTTCAAAAAAGACAAAGGACGGTTTAAGGACGCTCCCGTCCACGAGGCCGTCGCCGTTTCCGGCGCTGTCGGGAAACTGGGGGGCTTCATGGAACACAGGAGTTACCGCGATTTGAAGGAATATTTTCAGAAGTTTAATTTTTATACGAGCATCACGGCGGCGGAAAAACACAGGAGGGGGGTGAAGTTCTGTTCTTTCAATCTTTTCCGCATCCCTTTTGAAATTTTTGTGCGGTTTGTGCTTAAATTGGGTTTTCTGGACGGCGTTTACGGATTTGTTTACGCTGTTTTGTCCGCTTTTTATGCGTGGGTCAAATACATAAAACTCTGGGAAA
>JBDRMV010000125.1:0-4362 GCA_043811795.1 bacterium
AGAGCTGTCAGGGTAACGGTTATCAGGGAACTCCACACGTAAAGACCCGCCCCGAAGTAAGGACCTATTATCCTCGTCCCGAGAAGTTCGATAACCATTATCGCAGCTCCGGTAAAAAACAACGTGACCTTAATAAAAAAATTCTCTTTCACACTTCCTCCTCTTATCCAATTTGCAAACCACTTTCTTTAATAATAGTAACTGTCCCCATTACCCATAAAAATAAGTAGCGAGCTGTTTGATTACGATTTCTAAACAAAAAAAATGCCCTGCTTCCAAAAACAAAAGTGCGCTGAACACTTACGATTTTTGAACAAAAAAAGGGAATATCCGGCGCGCCGGTCGTCCAGACGCCGAACCGTAATAGACCGCAAAACGTAGTTGTAAAATTTTTAATTCTTCGAAAAATAATTACCTCCGTCCCCATTTCACCAGATACGCTTTATCGCTTCCTCGTCGTATTTCGTGCCAAGCAGCCGCTTCCAGTGGAACAACGCAGATTTCCTGTGTTTATTTTTCCCGGTATCCTGATAAAATTTCTCGTAGCAACGCGCGATACTGTACCTCATTTCCACGTTGTCGGGATTCTTTTCAAGAAACGAATGATAACAATCGGCCGCAAAACCGAACCACTTTTTCTCTTCGTAAAAACCCCCGAGAGCAAAATACAGGTTAGCCTCGCCGGGATACCTTCTGATTCCTTCTAAATATGTGTCAATCACCCACTCTTCCCTGTTCTTCGCGATAAAACCGGATGCAAGACGCAGAAATGACCCGGGGGCTTCCGGCCAGACCCTTAAAAGAGAATACTTGACGTCGTCTTCCCTGTAAAATTCCCCGTACGAGTCCGCAACATATTTGTCTTTTCCGACCAGATACCTGTAGAGATAAAAATCCGGAGCAAGGTTCAGATTCACGTAAAAACCTCCGAATAATTTAACCATTGAAACCGCGACGATTTTTCCGTCCTTCCCGAAGGACCCGACAAGTTTGACTTTTTGTACATTCTCCTCAAACTTAAATTTTACGGCCTTTTTAACATCCGCCTTTTCTCCCGCAACACCTGCCGAAACAAAAAGCCCCGCAATTACCAGAACCCCGCAAAACCCTTTACTTAATATACTTCTTCGCTTTTTCAATTTTCTGTTTGGACAATTCATGATTCGGGTCGATTTCCAGAACTTTCTCCCATTCCTTTATCGCTTTTCCGTATTCGCCCTGGACATAAAATGCCGTCGCTCTGCCGAAATACTGTCTCTTCAATTTGTCGGAGCGGACGTCTTTTTCCTCTATGTTAGAACTTTCCTTTTTCTGAATTTCATGGATTTTCACGTTCGCCTTCCGCCTTATCTCAACGATGTCCTTGTCTTCGGAAACTTCCAGCGGGACGTAACTGACCAGCAGACGCTGGAAATAATTATGCGCTTTCTGATACTCGCCGCGCTTTTCAGCCGCTATTCCGTAAAGATAAAATTTCTTCAGAGCCGTGAGCGCCTCATCCCGCAGCCGTCTGAGTTTCTCGCTGTATTCCTTATCCATAACATCCAGAACAATTTTCTTTACCTTCTTTTTGCGCTCCACTATCTCGGGAACTTCGCCGAATTTTACGACAATACCCATCCAGTGCGTGCCGAGCGTCTCCTCGATGCCGCTCAGCGGGAACGTAAAAGCGTAATCAAACGAGAATATGTTCATCCTGTATCCGAAGCCGGCGGAAAAATTGGAAAGTTTGTCTCCGAATTCAAGACCGCTTCTCAAGCAAAGCGCAGGATGCGGCATAAATTCAACGCCGAAACGGAAGTCATTATGGTTGTCTTCCTTTACAATATCAAGCGTCAGGAAATGCCTGTCGCATTTATAAACAGACCCGAGTTTATATCTCATCGGTATTTTATATGATTCATTTATTCCCATATTGGGCTTATTAACGTTCTGCGCCACAAAAGCAAAACTGTATCTTTCATACCTCTTTATGATTCCTATGTCAAGCGAAAAAGCGTCCTTTGATTTTCCTTTCGCAAAAAGCGGGTCAGGTTCAGCTCCCCATGCCTTACCGTTATCATCAAGCGCATTCTCCGCGTATCCCGTTTCCGGATGATATCTCAAAGACAACGACCTGAGGGCAAGACCTGCCGAGAATTTTCCGAGCGGCCTTCCGTAGGCAAGGGATATCTGATTTTCGTCGTACCAGCCGTTGAGCGAAAAACTCTTTATTGCAGCGCCCAGCGTTCCTTTCTTTAAAGGATAAGCAACCGCAAGATTTGTGTCGCCGAGATCTGACCCATCCGAAAGAGAGACAAAAAGTTTTCCGTACGCGCTGGCGACCTGCAGATTTTTGACCGCCGCAAGACCTGACGGGTTATAATAAATTGAATGGACGTCGTCCGCAACCGCCGTAAAGGCGTTTGCCATTGAAACAGGCCGCGCGCCCGTGCCGATGTCCTCAAAAGCGGCATGCAAATGGTAAATGGTAAGCAGAGAAAGGGCAATAATCTTCCCTAATCTCCAGGTTACTATTTTCCTAATTGCTTTCATCATTTTGCCACCACCACCGTTCCGTTATCAACTTTTCCTCCGCCTTTAATCTGCCAGATATAAACGCCGGGTTTAACAAAATTCCCGCTATTGTCTTTCCCGTCCCATATGAGCGAGTCCTCAGTCCAATTACCTGCCTTCATATCGGCAATCTTTCTTCCTCTCAAATCAAAAATCTCTCCCGAAAGAGCGTAATCGCCCGTGCCGTCATAGGTAAACCCGCAAATGTCGTTATGATGGTCGCCGTTCGGTGTGAAGACCTTCGGAATCGGGCCGCTAAAAACATTAGAATAAGCCAATCTCAGCGAATGACGCAGCTGATATTTCCCGAGATGGCTCGTAAAGACCTTTACGCTGACGCTCTGTTCCTGCGCGTTAACTTCGCCGCCGAGTTTTATCCACTCAACGCCGTTAAACCAGAGGATTGCCATTTCTGTTTCGGGATTCGTAATGCCTGCCGCATTTGTGCGAAGTGATTTAACAGAACTTCCGCCGACGGCTACATCATATCCCTGATAGAAAATCTTTATTTCAATAAGCGGCTCTTCAAAAGTGGGCTTAACTTCATCTCCTGAAATATTCTCGCTGGCGGTAAAACCGTAACTCCTGAGTATCCTGCCGTTGGGATAATTCTCCTCGTCCGTCTTCCTGTCTATCTCAATGACAACATCGTCATCGTCGCACGATTCCCTGAGTATCTTGTTAAATGCTGCTGGAATCTTTACAATTGCCTCAATGACACCTTCCGTTGACCTTGAAATAACCCAGAGGTTCGTCTGGCCAGTGTCGTCAATAAGCGCCGACTGTTCACTCTCGTTGCCGGACGTGTCAACCGCCTTCACCGCGTAGTAATGAGTGAGTTCCTCTTTCTGAACCGAACACTGGATTTGTGCTGTTGCAAGAACAAATTCAAACGGACCGAATTCGCTCGTTGATGAATAAACTTTATAGCCGGCAATATCCGTACTCATCATTTCATCATGATTCCTCGTCACCGTTGACCAGCGCAGCGTGAACGTTTTACCGTCGGCAGAAATCTCGCCGTACATACCCGCCGGATTCGCAGGCGGCATCATATCAACCGGCATGGTAGATGCAACGTTTGAATAAGACGACTCGTTGCCGGAAGTGTCAACCGCTGTTACGCGCCACCAGTACGTTGCGTTATTCACAAGACCCGTATTCGTAAACACCGTCAGAGTCGCCGAACTCGCAGTAATCCAGCCGGAGCCGTTCGTTGAACGATAGACATTGTAATACCCGAGGTCATCCTCTTCATTTTCCGTCCAGGAAAGCGAAACTTCTGTGTCTCCCGCTATTGCGCTGAGACCCGCCGGCGCAGAAGGCGCCACATTGTCAAGAGTCCAGCCCGGCGCCACATTGGATATCCCGCTCCAGTTCATCACCTCGTCGGCAGTCCAGATGACAAAGTAATAAGAAGTATCGCCCTGAATATCCGCTAAAATATGACTGCATGCGGAAAGCGGCGCAACACTTGATGTGGAAATGTCAACGTAGTAGCCGTCGCCCACCTCGGTGTTCGTGCTCCAGACAGTTCCCGCCCAGGAAGAATACTCAATCCTGAACATACTGCCCGAAGTCAATACACCACTCCAGTCGTCATCTCCCGGCGATACCCATTGCAGATGCAGAGCGTTATATGCACTTCCCGCCGTTAAACCGGTAACCGCCGCAGGAGACGTTCCGTCAAGTGAATACGGCATAGCGGAAACAACCGTCGAAGAAGACGACTCGTTGCCGCTCGTATCAACCGCCGTTATGCGCCACCAGTACGTTGCGTTATTAACAAGACCCGTATCCGTGTAA
>JBDRMV010000126.1:0-24255 GCA_043811795.1 bacterium
TTCGGACAATCCCAGAAACAGGTGGTTACGGCCGACTGTATTGTAATGCCGCGGATGCGCTCTTCGCTCATCCAGTCCATCGTTGTGGTGCCGTCGTGAACTTCCCCCATCTTCCATATCCTGCCGGTGTAATATAAAATCCTTTCCGTCGTCGTGGTTTTACCGGCATCTATGTGCGCAATGATACCGATGTTCCGCAGTTTTGAACTTTCTACATCCATTATACTTTCTCTCCCGCCTATAATTCCCGGCTATTCGACTCAATAGGGGGGATTTCCCCCCTGATTGGGCTCCTCACGCGCTTATCAGCGCATTCGTCGCTTGTCACCCCCCAAGCGGTATAAAGATTGTTGGTCAGTACGCACATACTTTTTAAACCTGTTACATAAACCTTGGGAAAAACAGAAATCGGTCCGGGTTCTGTTATCGGTTATTCAGCTGAAATTTCATTTTCTTAGCCCTGCGCCTGATGTTTCTTATCCCGGAGGGAGTCATATTAGTATCTGTAATGAGCAAAAGCTTTGTTCGCCTCTGCCATTTTATGAACGTTATCTTTCATTTTCGCAGCCGAACCTTCTCCCTTGCAGGCGTCGACAAATTCAGCCGCCAATCGCTTAAACATGGGAGCGCCATGCCTTTTCCTCGCCCCTATCAGTATCCATCTTATCGCAAGTTCCATGCCCCTCTCTTCCGTAACTTGCTGGGGAATCTGGTACGTCGCTCCGCCGACGCGGCGTGATTTCACCTCAACGCCAGGTTTGATGTTGCCGACGGCTTTTTCTATAACCTCTTTCTGCGATATTTTAAGCTGCGTTGATGCATCGTCAAGAGAATTGTATATGATTTTCATCGCAATATTCTTTTTACCCTGTTTCATTATGTTGTTTATAAACCGTGTTATAAGCAAACTGCCGAATTTAATATCCGGCTGCATTTTCCTCGCCGAGACAAGTTTAATTTTCTTTCTGCTCATTTTTTCTTCTCGCTTTTTGTTCCGTACTTTGACCTGGATTTTTTTCTGCCCTCTATACCCGCGGAGTCAAGAACTCCTCTTATCATATGATACCGCACACCCGGCAGGTCCTTTATACGTCCGCCTCTTATCATCACAATGGAATGTTCCTGCAGGTTATGCCCTATCCCCGGAATATACGCAGTCACCTCCATCCCGTTCGTAAGTTTTACTCTCGCAACTTTTCTGAGCGCCGAATTCGGTTTCTTCGGGGTCGTCGTATAAACCTTGGTGCACACGCCTCTTCTCTGCGGGCAATGCTGGAGAGCCCTGTTCTTCTTCCCCTTCAAAAACCTTCTACGCTTTTTTCTAATCAGCTGATTTATCGTCGGCATCAATCACTCCTTCTATGGAAGGGGACAGGGCTTTTCAAGACCTGTCCCCAACTATACCCCTTTATTAAACATTTCCCGGAAAAAAAGTCAACCCCTGCATTTGTGGAAGGGGACAGGGCTTTCCAAGACCTGTCCCCAACTATCACCTGTCCCCAACAATTCTTTCTTTTTTTATCTCCAGAAGTTTTTTATCGGCTGCCGCCAAAAGCGCTTTAATATCCCCGCCGTCATCCGGGACGGATGATACGCCGTAACTGACGGCAATACCCTCTTTAAAGTTTTTAAGAGAGAATTTTTTTTTCTCTATGTCTTTCACAATTCTGCCCGCCAGGCCGAAAGCGTCTTTCTTCGTCAGGGCTTCAAAAACAACGAACTCGTCGCCGCCGAACCTGAAAATGTTATGCGTGAATTTCCTCATTGATTTCGCAATCTCATATAAAGCGGCGTCCCCCGCCAGATGACCGAGCAGATCGTTATACCTTTTGAAACGGTCAACATCAAAAAAAATAACGGAAAAGGGCAGTTTTTTTTCTAACGCCGCGAGAAGCAATTCCGCGGATTTTTCAAACAGGACATCTTTCCTGTAAACTCTCGTTAGTGAATCGTACGAAGCGCTTACGGAAATTTTTTTCATTTCATTTATATCAACAAACGTAACTCTCTCCAGGCGCGGATCAATGTTAAGAAAATAATCCAGCGCCGCCACCCTTATTCCTATATTTCTTCCCAGTTTTTCGCTCATCAGATATTTGTGGGTGAGAACCTTTCCCCACAAACGCTTCGATTCAGGTTCCTGCAATGTAAGCCCTGTCAAATAATTAATTATGTGCGAATAAAACTTTTCTTCTTTTGCGATTTCGTAAATTTCCGGTCCGAGAAGTTTTTTGTCGGCTGCGTTGCCGTCATCGGCGAGAATCTCAATCGCCTCTTCTTCAAAACCTTCTATTTTATTTTCATCCATTTTAAAATATCACCCCTCGCTTGTTGCTTTTTCGCAAAATATAGTATAATTACGCAAATGAATCAATACAGAAAAATCACTGTTTCGTTAATTTTGCTGTTCTTACCCGTTTTGCTGTCTGCGGCAGGCGAAAAAAACAAACCCCATAATTCCGAGGAGTTACGGGGTAAAAGACGTTTACTCAAAGTAACTTTTATAGATGTCGGCCAGGGCGACTGCACATTCATCCAGACCCCCGAGGGAAAAACAATCCTGATTGACGCAGGGGAAGGCGCAACGGAATGGAGCAGTTATGACGCCGGTAAAAAAACCGTCGTGCCGTTCCTCGAAAGTTTGAATATAGAAAAAATCGACTATGTCGTAATGTCGCATGCGCACAACGATCACATAGGGGGACTTAGATCTGTCCTTACCCGCTTCAAGGTTGAAAATTTTGTTGACCCCGGCCTACAGTATCCATCGTGGGTTTACGAGGGTCTCCTCGAACTGGTTGACCAAAAAAATATTAAATACATAGAGGCAAAAGCGGGAGACGAATTAAAATGGGATAAATACTGCAAATTCAAGGTTCTCAACCCCCCGGGCAGATTTTTCAGGGGCGGGAGCGAGGCGAATGAAAATTCCTTACTTCTGAAACTGACATATAACGACATATCTTTCCTGTTCACCGGAGACATTGAAAGAGTAGCCGAAAAAACCGTAGTGAGAAATTTCAGGGACGACCTGCTCTGCACTGTTCTTAAAGTCGCCCATCACGGTTCCACGACTTCGACCTCGGATATCTTTCTCGACTGGGCGCAGCCGCTCGTCGCGGTCATACACGTCGGAAGCGAAAACAGATGGGGACACCCCAAGAGAGAGACCCTGAAACGTCTTGAGGACTACGGCTGTAAAATTTACAGGACAGACAGGGACGGCACCGTTCAAATCGAAACCGACGGAAAAAAGTACAAAATAAAATTTCTCAATTCCGTCAAAGAATGAAGAAACGCGGTTTATGAAGAGGTAACCAATGCCGGAAAACTCAAACAGTATTCTTTTGAAAAACATTTCCCACTGCGTCTGTATGGACGCGGGAAGAACCGAACTTGAGAACTGCGACATTCTGATAAAAGGGAACAAAATTTCAAAGATCGCGAAGAACATTTCCGAAAAAGCGGACACGTTAATTTCAGGAAAAAACAAAATCGCGCTGGCGGGCTTCGTTAACACGCACCACCACTTTTACCAGTCGATGACCCGTGTTCTCCCGAAGGTATCCGATGCGAAACTCTTTGACTGGCTCACTTATCTTTACAAAGTATGGGAACACCTCACTCCGGAATGGGTGGAAGTGGCGACAAAAATCGCGGTAGGCGAACTACTCCTTTCCGGCTGCACGACATCGCTTGACCATTATTATGTTTTCCCCGCAAACACAAAGAATCTTATTGATATTGAAATAGATACCGCTGCAAAAATGGGCATAAGATTTCACCCGACGAGAGGAGCGATGTCTCTCGGACAGTCAAACGGGGGTCTGCCGCCCGACAGCGTGGTGCAAGAGGAAGAAGAAATCCTCAAAGACACGGAACGGCTGATAAAGAAATATCACGACGCGGATGATTTTTCAATGGTCAGAATCGTAAACGCTCCCTGCTCGCCTTTCTCCGTTACGAAAAAACTTTTGAAGGAAAGCATATCATTCGCAAGAAAAGAAAAAATTCTCTCACACACGCACCTCGCCGAAACGCTTGACGAAGAACAGTTCTGTCTCGCGAAATTCGGCAAAACACCCGCAAGGTATATGGAAGAAGTCGGCTGGCTTGGGAGCGATGTTCTTTTCGCGCACTGCGTCCACCTGAGTGACGAAGATATAAAACTTCTGGGAGACACGAAATCCTGCGTCTCACACTGCCCCTCTTCAAACCTGCGGCTCGGAAGCGGAATCGCGCCGGTAAAAAAACTTATCGCCGCAGGAGCAACGGTTTCAATAGGCGTTGACGGTTCCGCTTCAAACGATTCCTCAAACATGCTTCTTGAAACAAGGAACGCGATGCTCGTGGCAAGGGTAAAAACCGGCGCCGACTCAATGCCGGCGAGAGACGCTCTTTACCTGGCAACAAGAGGCGGAGCGAAAGTCCTCGGGAGAAATGATATCGGGCAGATTGCCGAAGGGAAAGCCGCCGACATCGCTCTTTTTAACTGCAACGACATCTCCTACGCCGGATGCGGCGACCCCGTCGCCGCGCTGCTTTTATGCGGGAGGGATTTTACGGCAACAGATGTAATCTGTAATGGAAAGATACTCGTAAAAAACAAAAAACTCCTGCGTTCTGACAGCGAAAAAATATACGCGAATGCTAAAAAGATTTTTAAAAGAGATATCGCCCCGCACCTCTGAAAAAAAGACAGCCATCGTTACCGCAAGTCCCAGAAAATCGGGAAGGTGTTCTATTCTTGCGAAAGAATTAAAAAAACAAATTCCGAAAAGTTTCATAATCAAAATAGCCGATTACAAAATTTCCCCCTGCAAAAGTTGTCTGAAATGTTCAGGAGGTTCCTGTTCAATAAAAGACGGCTTTCAGAATTTTATAAAAAAAATAACACGAGCAGAGACGCTGATTCTGATAAGTCCCGTTTATTTCTCATCGATTCCCGCACAGCTCAAAGCCGTCATTGACAGGAGCCAGTTTTTCTGGGAAAATCGGATGAAACCCGCAAAAGGTCTCAGCGGCCGGTTTGTTCTTGTAGGAGATGAAAAAAAGAATTACCTGCGGTGCTGCTCGATTCCCGTCAGGGCTTTCTTCAACACGCTGGGGATCAAATATGGCGGCGGTTTTTATTTAAGGAGTTGTGAAATTGACAAAAAAATACTCTGATTGTTCGGGCGCCGGGCTTGATATAAAACTTCCAAAAATAGACGTCTGGAAAAATCGGTTTAAAAAATACACAACGACAATTCTCTATCCGGAATTCAACACCGTTTGCCCGCTGACCGGACTGCCCGACTTCGGAACAATCACGATAACCTACATGCCCGGTAAATTCTGCATTGAAATGAAATCGCTGAAACTTTATTTCGTCGCTTTCAGGAATATAGGAATTTTTCAGGAAAACGCAGTGAACAGAATATTAAACGACATCGTAAAATACGTCAAACCCGAATGGGTTGAAGTTGACGGCTCGTTCAGCCCGCGGGGCGGAATGTCATCCCTGATAAAAGCCCGCTACCCGAAAAAATAGTTTTTTATTTACTGCGTAATCTGTTTTATTCCGGTTACGCGCCAGATATTTTGTCCTTCATTTATAAAATCCGAGAAGAGGCGCGCGAGTTCAAGGAAATCAGAATCCCTTTTCCGAAAATACTTCGGGATACGCCGGTTCCTTTTCGGTGTGGCAATAGATATCATCCTGTGCCCGCCGTCTTCGTCCCATCCGATGAGCCGCGCCATTCCCGGGAGGTCGAGACGTTTTTCAGGGTCGTTAAAATTATAAAGGAGCATGCTGTTGAGCCCGCCCGGAAGCAGAAATATGTAATCCGGGCTGTATTCCCTTCCGATGTATTCAAAAACCTGCGTTATTCCGGGTTTACTCTCTGCCCCTCCGCGCGATGCGCGGGGAGCTTTTGCAAGAACAACTCTTATCTCTTCGCCGGAATCCTCTCTTTTGAAAATATATTCTATCAGGTTATCCTTTATTTTTTCCAAAACTCTCCCGTATGCTTCGCCGTATTTTTTCCCCATAACGGGCTTTACGCTCAAAAGTTCAATTTTTCCTCCGGCGTAATCTTCTATTTTCCCGCCTATGTAATAAAGGAACTCAATAAAATTTCTTTCGGTTACCTTCAGGAGCCGTTTCTGCGGGAAAGAGGGATTCGAAGCCGGCTGGCAGGTCGCCGCGCCGCTGTGACCGCCGTCGGCGGGGGTGCCGATGCTCTGCATCAACTCGCTGAGGTCAAGCGTCGTCTCCCTGTCGTTCGGTTTTCTTGTCGTTAAAATTCCGGAACCGTAACAGTAAAAAAAATAGTCGGCATAATATTTCCTGTCCCTGAGCAGATAATTCAGAGCGGAAGCAACGTTTATCTTCGTCTCGCCTTTCTTCGGATTCGTGAAGGGGGGAAGAACCGCCGCTATCCGGAGGCGGTTGGCGGGATTTCTGCAATAAAGATTTCTGAAGAAAATTTCCCTTTCCTCCGGTTCTTTCGGCAATAAAAAATTTTTCCTGATTTTATCGATGAAAAGAAGATGCCTGTCGTACATCCCGTCTTCCGGCTTTCTCATAAAATCAATGTAAGTCATATTCGTTTCGGTTCTCGGCAGAACTTTCGCAAGGCCATCTTCGTATTCTTTTACCTTCTTGTCCCACCCTGTTGTCCGCATTATGTCTTTCAGTTCGGCGCGGCTTTTTATTTCCGAAAGTCTTTTGACCATTTCAATTTTACCGAAAGAAGAGCCGATAAGTTTTGAAAGTTCTATACCGAGCGGAATGTAGCCGAGATGCAGGTCCTGGACATGAGCCATGTTCCTTAAATACCGGAGACCCTCGTTGTCCCATGACTTACCCTGAATACATTTCTCGTATATTAGGTCCGCGCCGCATTTCTTTTCCTCGTTTCTCTCGGGTATCCCGCGGGGTTTCGCATGAACCTGAACGCTGCCTATAACGCCTTCGTTCTGAAGTTTCTTTAACAAATTGTAAACCTCTTCCGTGTAAGGATGGTGGTCGTCTATGGAAACCACGTTGACGTCATTTTCTTTTAAAGCCCTGAACATTTTTATGAGGAGTCGGATAATCACCGCCTGCGCGCGGGATGGGTCGGGGTTTATTCCTTCTTCGTCTTTTTTTCCATCATCCTCGCCGGGAACAAGCACCCTATCGGGCACAAGCAGAAAACGCAAACCGTCATAAGTCATGCCGAACCGGAAATTCTCATCCGGCGTTGAAGGTTTATACAGAATTCCCGCCTCACCCGAGGCATCTGTTTTAACGACCGCCTCCCCCGCTCCGATCTCATTGCCGTTTAAATCAAAAATTCTGCCTCCGCCTTTAAGCCGCTTAAAAACAATTTCAATTTCCGGAACAGCTCTTCCCGTCGCCTCCATTGTAAGCATCGCAGTTATCCTGAAACCGCAGGCTCCCTTCTTTTCCGGTCTGTAATTTACGGGGGCGTCCGCAATTGAGATTAAATCCCCGATGATGTTTAATGCCTCTTTCGCGAGGCCGGCGTTTTCCAGGCCGGAGAGTTCCCCTTGTATTTTCAGAAAAAGATTTTTTAGTTTACTTGCGAGAACGCTCAATACTTCCGAAAGGCGCTTGCGGTGCCAATCGTCAAAAGGAAGTTCCCTCAGTTCTTCAAAACCCCTCGCAATATATGCGGCCGTCTCCACCGCCGCAATCATGAACTCATCCGTATAACCGACTCTTCCTCTTGTAACCATATCCCTCGCATGCGCGGCGTCAAAAGCAAGAATATCCTCTTTCTTCTCCGCAATTTCCGACATATCGTATTTGATGTTATTCCCCATCAGCGACAAAATCTCCTTTTTCGCGCTGTAGAATTCTTCCCCCGAAATGCACCGCAAAACGCCCGAAAGCGCCTCATTTAATTTCTGCTCCTTTGCGGAAAGCGAAATTTCCGTTAAAATTCTCGTCAGGTTCAGAATCCCGTGAGCAGTTTTCAGCGCAGGGACTTCCTGGTGTTCGGTAATCTTAGCCGACTGGCTGAAAACCCCGTTAAAAAAAAATTTATAAACGCCGGCGAGCGCGGGAGCGTTTAAAATAATCCACGTTCTGAAATCGCTGAGGGCGGCGGTAAATTTGTTTATAATATCCACCGACGCTTCGTCTTTTATTTCCGTCAGCTTGAGACGCGGGGCAATGGCATCGACGGGGAAATCGGGGATATAAACATCACAGCCCCGGTGAGCGGTCAGGTGATAAAGACCTGCCGAATAATTCAAAAAATCAAAATCATAGTCCCCGCCCAGGACAGGTTCTCTCTTCAGTTCTTCCCTGAGAAAATTCCGCGCCCATACGGAATAAAACACATTTGAACCGATCGTGTCCAGGTCGCCGCCCGACTCTCGGCCTACCCCGTCTTTAACGCCCTCGCCGTGAATTATGAATATTTTTTTTCTCATTCAGCCCCTGAAAGAAGTTCCTCATATTTCCGTTCTATGAGACACACCATATTGCGGATGTCAAAATCTCCGATTATTTTCTTCCTGAGTTTATGCGCGAAAACACGCCCTTCATCCGGATTTTTAAAAAGATATCCAATTTTCTCAACGAAACCGGAAATATCGCGCGGCTTGACGAGAAAACCGCTTATGCCCGAGGTAATAATTTCGCTGTTCCCGTCAACTTCGCTCACGACAGAAGGTATCATACACACGCCCGCCTCTAAAATCACCCGCGGCAGGCCCTCCCAGAGGGATGTCAGGACATTCACGTCAAAAGCGGGTAGAATATTTTCGGGGTCGTTCCTCCAGCCGGCAAGGATAAAACTATCCGCTATCCTGTATTTGTGGAGTTTCTTTTCTATTTCCCCTCTCAAAACTCCGTCCCCGACAAGAACGAACTTCATTTCGGGATAAATTTTCAAAAGACGCTTCGCAATCTCAACAAAATCAACCGGCGCTTTCTGCAGTTTGAAGCAGGACACCATCCCGCACACGGGAACCGCCGGAGGAATCCCGAAGCGTTCCCTCGCCTGTTTCGGTGTGAGGCGGCCTTCCCATTTTTTTATGTCAATTCCGGAGTGTACCAACGAAATCCCGGAATCCCTGCAAATCCCGAGAGCAACAGCTTTCACGAGGTTCTTCACGGAAACGGCAAAAAGATGAGTTGATATTTTCGCAGTTACCTTTTCGGCAAAAATAAAAAGTTTTTTCGTAAAAGGGCGCTGCCAGTCATTAAAACCGAACCCGTGAAAAGTGTGAATAATAACGGGAACTCCCGCAAAAAAAGCCGCCCACCGGCCGATGACTCCCGCCTTGGAGGAATGGGTATGGACGATTTCCGGTTTTATTTTCCTTAAAAGAACAAAAATCTTTATAAGGGCACGGATATCTTTTACGGGATTTATTTTTCTCGCAAGAGCGGAAACCCTGTAAGTTGTTATGCCCGGCGCCGCAATGATTCCCTCGCTGCCCATTATCAAAATACCCTCGAAATTTCTCAGATTGCTCACGGTAAAAACAGTATTCTGCTGCGCGCCGCCGAGTTCAAGCGTGGTAACGATGTGAACGCATTTCCTCATATTCCCCTTTTAATACAAATTATGCAGGCAAAAATCAATTTGATTTGAAATTTTACCATAAGAAAGTTTCCGGGGTCAGTTCTATTTATTGGAAAATGGGTCACCTCTATTTTTTTCATGAGAATACAGTTAAAAAAATCAGAAGTGACCCGATTTTCCAAGAGAGCTGACCCCATTTTTATGACCGCATTTTTACTTATGGCAAAATTTCAGAATTTGATTTCCGGAGATTTTATTTATAAACTGAATGTTAGTATGCCCATCCTGCAAAAGAATATGAAACCGAAAATTGATATATCCGAAACAAAAAAAATAATTAAACGGCACCGGAGCGCGAAAGGCGCACTGATACCTTTACTGCAGGAAGTTCAGGCCCTCTACGGATACGTTCCCGCGGAATCCATAGATTTAATATCAAAAGAATTGTCTCTTTATCCCGTGAAAATTTACGAAGTGCTGACATTTTATACACAGTTCCGCCTGACGCCGAGCGGCAGACACACAATAAGGGTCTGCCAGGGCACAGCCTGCCACGTTATGGGCGGGAAGGAAATTCTTGATTACCTCTCGGCTCAACTCCGCATAAAAGAAGGCGAAACAACGGCAGACGCTTTATTCTCATTGGAAAGAGTCGCCTGTCTCGGGTGCTGTGGAATGGCTCCCGTCATTGTCATTGACGATGATTTTTACGGAAACTGCACGATCCAGAAAGTAAGCACACTCTTGAAAAAATACAAATAAACGGTTATGGAAAAAATAAAAATACTTATATGCTCCGGCACAAGCGGAATTTCCGCAGGTGCGGAACATGTGGAAAAAAACTTCGGAACCGAACTCAAGCGGTTGAAACTGACAGACAGATGCGAAATTCTGAAGACCGGAGACAGAGGTTTATTCAGGGATGTTCTTGTTGATATTATCACGCCCGTTCTCGGCAGAGTTACATATGAATACATCAAACCCGAAAATGTGCCCGAAATCGTAGAGAAACATATTCTGGGCGGAGAACCCGTAAAAAAATGGCTTTCGGGTAAAACTTATGAAGATTTCTTTGCCGGGCAAACGCGGATTGTCCTTTCAAACTGCGGTGAAATCGACCCTGAAAATATAGACGATTACCTGATGCGCGGCGGTTACCTCGCTCTAAAAAAAGTTCTTGCGATGACTCCCGTGAAAGTGATAGAAGAAATTAAAAAATCAGGTCTCAGGGGACGGGGCGGCGCCGGATTCCCGACGGGCTTGAAGTGGGAGTTCTGTAAAAATGAAAAAAACGGCGTAAAATATGTGGTCTGCAACGCGGATGAAGGCGACCCCGGCGCTTTTATGGATCGCAGTATTTTGGAAGGCGACCCGCACTCGGTGCTTGAAGGAATGGCCGTTGCAGCTTATGCCGTCGGCGCGGAAGAAGGAATCATTTACTGCAGGGCGGAATATCCCCTGGCTATAAAAAGATTGAAAACCGCAATCTCGCAGGCGGAGAAAAAAGGCTTTTTGGGCAAAAACATTCTCGGGGGCAATTTCTCGTTCGGCATCGGCATAAAACAGGGAGCCGGCGCGTTCGTCTGCGGCGAAGAGACCGCTCTCATCGCTTCCATTGAAGGCCGCCGGGGAATGCCGTCGCCGAGGCCGCCCTTTCCCGCGCAAAAGGGCTTATGGGGAAATCCGACGCTCATCAATAACGTGGAGACCCTGGCGAACATCAGGCACATCATAGAAAAAGGGGCTGACTGGTTTTCCTCTATCGGAACCGAAAAGAGCCCGGGCACAAAGGTCTTCGCTCTGGCGGGAAAAATCAAAAATACGGGGCTTGTGGAAATTCCGATGGGGACCGCAATCAGGGAATTGATATACGGCGCCGGAGGAGGAATGAAAGAGAAAAACGTAAAACTGAAAGCCGTGCAGATAGGAGGGCCCTCCGGCGGCTGCCTACCTGAAGGTCTTCTGAACACCCCTATTGACTATGAGTCAATAACAAAGACAGGCGCAATAATGGGTTCGGGAGGTTTTATCGTTCTGGACGAAAGAAGCTGCATGGTTGACATTGCCCGTTTTTTTCTGGAGTTTACCGTGGCGGAGTCGTGCGGGAAATGTGTCCCCTGCAGAATCGGCTTGAAAAGAATGCTGGAAGTCCTTGAAAAAATCACGGAAGGCGGAGGAACCGGGCGGCACATAAAATTTCTGGAAGAGATGGGAAATTCCATAAAATCCACGGCTCTCTGCGGGCTCGGCAATACCGCCCCGAACCCCGTATTAACGACCCTGAAATATTTTATGGATGAATATAAATCTCACATAAAAGAAAAAAAATGCCCGGCGCGCGTATGCACAAAACTTCTTAAATTCGAAGTTACGGAAAAAACGTGCACCAAATGCGGCCGGTGTTATAGCGTATGCCCGGCCGGCGCCATTGCATGGAAGAAAAAGGAATACGCAAAAATAAACAGGGACAAATGCATAAAATGCAAAGCGTGCATCAACGCCTGTCCTGTAATGTCCATAGAATGATTGATTGTAATTTTGCCATAAACATTGCCGCCGCCGGAGATGTCCTCCGGAGACGCTCACGTGAGGGGCTCGCTCCGGCAATCCTGCGGGCATACTGCCAAACTCCTCGGATTGACGGCTCCGTCAGACACCATCCGCCGTCTTATGTGTTCGGACATCTTATATGATTGATTTAATTATTGACGGGAAAAAGATAAAAGCGGACCGGGGGAAAACAGTCCTTGGCGCGGCGCTCAATGCCGGCATTTACATACCGAACCTGTGTTACCACCCTGACCTGCCCGCGACCGGAGCCTGCCGTCTGTGCATTGTTGAAATAGAAGGCATAAAGGGGTTTCCCTGCGCCTGCACCACAATCGCGAAACAGGGAATGGCTGTTCATACGAATACTCCTGAATTGCGGGAACTTAGAAAAAATAATGCCTGGCTGATTTTAAGCGAATATGACGGCGAACCCGGAGAAAGCACACAGTTAAAAAAAGTTATCGACTGGATAGGTAAAAAGAATTTGCTCGACGAACACATCCGCCCGGCGGGAAAATTTCCCGTAAAATCCGACACCCCGCTGTTTACCCGCAACAATAACCTGTGTATTCTTTGCGAACGGTGCGTCAGGATGTGCCAGGAAGTGAGAAAAACAGGAGCGCTCGGACTGATAAACCGCGGCATCAATACGGTTGTGGAAACATCCAACTCTCTGCCCCTGATGGATGCCGGCTGTAAATTCTGTCTCGCCTGCGTTGAGGTGTGTCCTTCCGGAGCATTAAGCGATAAAAAGAAATTCGATGAAAAAGACCGCGAAAAAACGCTGCTACCGTGCACAAACACCTGCCCCGCGGGAATAGAGGTCTCGCGGTATGTGCGGCTCATAGCTGAAAACAGGTTTCAGGACGCTCTTGAAGTCATAAGAGAAAAAGTTCCCTTCCCAGCGGTATTGGGTTATGTCTGCACACATCCCTGCGAAGAAGCATGCCGGAGAAGCGACGTAAACGAACCGATAGCGATAAGGGCTCTAAAAAGATTTGCCGCCGAACAGGATTCGGGCAGATGGCGCTCAAAAATAAAAATTGCGGAGCAGACAGGAAAAAAAGTCGCGGTTATCGGCTCAGGTCCCGCGGGGCTGACCGCCGCCTGGTTTCTCAAGCATCTCGGACATTCGGTAACGGTTTTTGAGCGTATGGCTGAAGCGGGCGGAATGATGCGCTCCTGCATACCCGGATACCGTCTGCCGGGAAAAGTTCTGGATAAGGAAATCAAAGACATAGAAAACATCGGCGTAACCATAAAAACCGGCTCAAAAATAGAATCGCTCGACGAACTGTTCGAACACTTTGGCGCGGTATTCCTTGCGTTAGGCGCCGCATCGGGAATGAAAATGGGAATACCCGGAGAGGATTCCCCGCGGGTGCTGGACGGAATATCGGTTTTAAGTTCAATAAACATCGGGGAGAAAATCAATCTCGGAAAAGAAATCGCAGTCGCCGGAGGAGGCAATGTCGCCATAGACGCCGCAAGAAACGCTCTGCGAACGGGAGTAAAAAAAGTTACCATTCTCTACCGCAGGACGCTCAAAGAAATGCCGGCGGCGACGGAAGAAGTGGAAGAGGCATTGAAGGAAGGAGTAAAAATCAATTTTCTCGTAAATCCCGTTAGTGTTTCACCCGAAGACAATAAATTAAAAGTGGAATGCGTAAAAATGGAACTCGGCGAAAAAGACGCAAGCGGCAGGCGGAGACCCGTCCCGATTAAAGGCAGTGAATTTTTCCTCGTAGTCGACAATCTGATAATGGCTGTAGGGCAGAGGCCGGCGGTTCCGGATAACTTCGGAATCGCAACCGACAAAAGAGGAAGAATTCAGGCGGATGCTGAAACCCTTTCCTGCTCGAGAAAAGGCGTTTTCGCCGGAGGGGATGTCGTAAGCGGGCCCGCTTCTGTGATTGAAGCGATTCAGGCGGGGAGAATTGCCGCTTGTTCCATAGACAAATATCTGGGAGGCAAAGGTGAAATTTCTCAGGAACTTATTCCCGGAGAGGAAGAAAAAACCTGTCTCGGCAGGGACGAACAATTCGCTTACAGAAAGAGAGCCGTAATCAAAACTCTTCCGGCGGGCAAAAGATTAAAGGACTTCTCGCCGGTGGAATATAATTTCGACGGAAAAACAGCAACGGCCGAAGCGGAGCGCTGCCTGAGGTGCCAATTGCGTCTGAAAATCACCAAGGCCCCCTTCCCCCCTGAAAAGCAAACAGAAAAATAACCCTGCCCGCTGCAGGAATCCTCTTTACTAAACTTCCGTGTATATTTACGAGAGCGACTTTTTATGAAGTTTTTATATGTATATCTCCCTACACGTTAACGGGTTAATACCTGCTGCTTAATCCTTAATTCTAAAATTATGTTCAGAATGACCAGTTGATGAGGGGAAAGACAGGAAACATTCCGCCCTGCCCGATGATATTTATGACTCCTATCTGCAGACCTTTTAAACTGACCGCATAATTTACTACTCCCAGTTGTAAACCTTTCGCGGAGTTGGCGTAGTTGACAAATCCCATCTGCAAACCACTGAAATTACCCTTCGTAATATTGCCCCCGAAGTTGTATTGCCAACCCGTAAAATCCGAATCCGCCACGCCAACCAAACCCAAATCCACGCCCGTAACAGAGTCATTCCGTCCATAGATAAGGTTTAAACGGACTCCTGAAATCGATGTACCTGCATTAAAAATCTGAACAGGGTCAACCAGCGCAATCTGTACCGGACGGGTCTCCGCCACAGCCGGCGCCACGGCAAAAATGAAAGCGACAACAATTGCACATACTACTGCACTAGAAAATTTTAACATTCTATCCTCCCAATTTTATGTTTAAGAACCGGATATAAAATAGGCCGGTTCCTTTTTTTCTTTTAATAATATTGAATTATACAAAATCCCTGTCTAATTCAAAACCGAAATGTTCATCTCTTTACGAGCGAGACAGTTTTTCCAAGGGGGAATTTCTTTTTGCAATTTTACACAGAAATATAGTATAATTCTAATGATAAGATTCCGAATAATTTCTAATGAGGAGGTGATTTACAATGGCATGCGGATGTGGATGTGAAAAAAAGGAAAAGAATAAAAAAGTAGTCAAAAAGAAAAGCACAAAGAAAAAAAGATAACTAAATAATTACGAGAACGAGTGACTCTTTTGGCGGATTTTCTCTTTGTATGTTTAAATGGAATTACTCATTCCAAGATAGACATAATCATCGAGGGAATTTTCTTTTTGCAGTTTTCGGCAGATAGAAAAGTATTAGAACTGTCCCGCTTTTTATGAATTCTCTTTAGGTGGTATATCTTTTTTAGCAAGTTTGCGTTGTCTTTTTTCTTCTTTCTTTTTTTTCTTTAATTGTTCTTTCAGATACTTTTGATATCCGTAATTGGGTTTCACCATTTACGCTATCTTTTTAACATTTATTGCTTTTAGCCCCTTGTCTCCTTCTGCCGAATCAAATTCTACTTTATCTCCTTTCTGCAGTGTTCCGGATTCGATGTCATTTTTGTGAACAAAGAGATCCTTGCTTTTGTCTTCCGGCTCGATAAAACCGAAATTCTTACTCTCATTGAAAAACTTAACTGTCCCCTTCATAACAATAGCCTCCTTTTAGCTTTACGTTGAAAAAAAACACAAGCGTTTTTTTCATCAACAAAAACATCATACAATATTTATTGCTTATGTCAAAGCCGCAATATTGTTACCGCTCCAAATGAGAGTACATTTTCAACGGAATTTTCTTTCCGTAAGTTGCCATTGAGTAACTGGTATTTACATATTTGTAAAAAGCATACCAATCTACATGGATTATTCTCAACTTATTATTTAATACTGCGCTTGAAATTAAATTTAACAGAATTCAAAATGTTTTCTTGTTCAGTATATCCGCTCAAAAGTGCATTTAAGAGTTGTTTATCCGTCTTGATGAAACTGAGGTCAATGCCAAAGTTTCTTATTCCCAATTTCTTAAGTTTACTTCTTGAAGAAAATATACAGACAGGGCTGAAAGGCATAAGGAGGGAAAGTTTGGATTCCGGAACCGGGAAGAAGCCGGTTTCTTCTTTCTCCGCAATATTTCCCTTACTTTTATCATTTGCTTTTATAAGAACTTTTCCAAGGTAATCCTGAGTAATGATTTTTGAGCGTACTACAGGGGGATAACCGTACGTATATACAATCATGTGCCTGCCCAAACCGGGACCGCTCATGGCTTTCATATTAAGAAAATCGTCTTCCCAGGAAACAGTGAATGAGGTTATGCCCCTATCCCAGAGAAAAGCCGCGGCGTATGCATTCCATGCATAAAGAAAATGTCCGGCGGTAAGTACGCACTGCTCATCCTTAAAAAACTTAAGCTGTGAAATATTATTCAGTACCCAGTTCTTTACGCCTCCGGAGAGCATCTTTTCGATTTGTTGTCTGAAAGTCTTTATCTCTCTATTCCCGATGAAAGGCGGCAGCTCCATCGTAATCTCATTTCCCGCCCGGCTGATTATTTCATCACACTTGTATATATTCTCCAGATTCAGGGCAAATACCAAACGCATTTTATTATTCGGCTTGTTCAGAACATCCAGCCATTTAATGTCGTTGAATCTTAGCCATAGCGTATCTGAAACACCTGCTTTATCAACAATATTTATTTCTTTCTTCCATTTGTTGGAAATAATTGCGGTATACGCCTGCGAAACCGGATATATTTTCCTATTTTTACGTTTAAATTTCAGATAATGGTTTTCATACATATTATTTAGATCTTGTGCTATGTTTTTCTGGTCGGCAACGATATCGGCAGTCCTGTATACAGGATTTCCGGATTTGAAATATTTTGCATTTTCTAAAGTAACGGTATATTTATTTCCTTCTTTTACAAATTCCTTTACTTTGAATGCCTTAGTGTAATCCTCAGCCGGATTCGATACACGCAATCTGTCGCCTGAGACTATTTCCATAATATTGTCGAAAAGCTCGAGCGTTATTTGTCCCGCTTTGACATTTTTTATTTTACCCAAAAGATTTCCCAGACAATGGGATTGTTCGGGCTGGAATATATTTTCAGCCCGCCCGGAAAAAAGACATGTGGTTTTTTTACGCGCGAAGTCGCCGGCAAGTATTTCCCGGGCTGCAGCAAGCGCGCCTGCAAAAGATGCATCATCAGCGTCAATCAGTAATCGATATGCTTTTACAACTCTGTAAACATACTCACTGCTTCTCATCCTGCCCTCAATTTTAAGAGCGGCGATACCAATTTTTTTAAGCTTTCCTACATGTTCAGCCAGTTCCATATCGCGGGGAGAAAATAAATACCCTCTTCTCTTCCCCTGATGCCAGAGCCTTCTGCAGGGCTGCGTACACTTTCCCCTGTTACCGCTTAATCCGCCGATAAAACTTGAAAAAAGGCATTGCCCTGATATAGAAAAACAAAGAGCGCCATGACAAAAGACCTCTAACGGTATTGGTGATGATTTTGCAATAATCTTCAATTCGGAATATGAAAGCTCACGCGCCATAATTGCGCGCTTAAAACCCGCTTCAGCAAGTACTTCAACTCCCATACGGTTATGCACCGCCATTTGAGTACTTGCATGCAGCTCTATATTTTTGAAATATTTACTTATGATATCGGCCAATCCAAAGTCCTGTATTATAACTGCGTCCGGATGCAATTGGTCTATTTGGTTAATGATTTTTATGGTCTCGTGTATTTCTGCATATTTGACCAGAGTGTTCATCGCAAGAAAAACCTTCACTCCTTTTTCGTGCGCATAATCAATAAATACTTTCAGGTCATAAAAACTTATATTCGGGGCAGCCATTCTTGCATTGAAACCGGGCACTCCAATATAAACTGCATCCGCTCCGGCCCGAACGGCCGTAATCAGCGATTCTTTAGTTCCTACCGGGGCTAATAATTCCATGATTTAAGAATACCCTGGCATACTGATATTTTCCTATCATCCGTCATGTGGCCACCTTTAAGTAAAGTATACCATTATTTATAGCAAACTTCTTTATCTCGAAACTATTCAGGAATAAATTTACAGTATAAAGGAATGAGAAAAGAGAAAGAGAAAAAGAGATTTTACAATTTAATCATAATTCTACCAAAGGGATGGGAACAGAAAGAGGGAGAGCGTTGCGGGCAGGCCTTTTTCAGCTGTTATTCCGGGCAAGACAGCCCGTGAAAAAATTTGACAAAGCCATAAAAGATTTATACAATTTATACAAGGGAGGTGATTATTATGTCTATAACAAATATCGACCTTAATGACAGATTCGTTAAAGAGGGAATAAAACTTACAGGGTTTCACACAAAAAAGCAATTGGTCAATTTTGCCCTTGAAGAACTGATCAGAAGAAATAAAAAAAAGAATATTTTAGAATTAATGGATACCCGCTGCTGGAAAGGAAACCTTGATAAAATGAGAAGGGATAGAATTTGATATTAGTAGACACATCAATCTGGATAAGTTTTTTCAATAAGGGAATTTCTCCGCAGGCGAAAAAACTTAAGACCTTGATAGAACAGGAAGAGGACATCTGCCTTGTTGATTTAATTCTAACCGAAATTCTGCAGGGAATCAGGGATGACAGATTATTCGAAAAAACGAAAGTTCTGTTGTTGAACTTCCCTGTCTTCAAACCGGAAAGTATTGAAACTTATATCAATGCCGCAAAAATTTACCGGCAATGCAGGAAGCAAGGCGGCACTGTAAAAACCATTGATGCAATTATTGCTTCTATTGCTCTGGAAAATGACCTTATAGTTTTCCATAATGATAAGGATTTTGACCATATTGCCAAATACACAGGTCTGAGAATTTTTAAGTGATTATAATTACTGGAAAAATTCCCTGTTACTGCAGGGTTTTTATTCTCTGGCGGGCGAGAGCGTCGTATTTCGTGCCGAGAAGTTTTTTCCAGTGAAACAAAGCGCTTTCCGAATAAGATGATTTTTTGTCTTCGTCCGACTCGTATTTTGAGAGATTATAATACAGGGCGGCGAGTTCTTTTCTTATCTGATGCGCCTCCGGATATTTCTCAATGCCCCTGTTATAGTAATCAAGCGCGTCGTAAACAAATTTTTCCAGCAGGCATTGTCTTCCCATTTCAAGATACGCGCGGGATGTTTTAAGCCGGGCCATCCTGTCCATTTGCTCCCACCTTTTTCTATTGCAGAGAGAATCCTTAGCCCAGATATCAGCATTGGCATGCCCTCTCCTCAAAAGTTCCCAGTTGAGACACCTCTCGGCGCCGCGCTCGTCCTTGTAAAAAATCAGAGCCAGCGTCCTGCCAAAAATACCTGTCGCGTTTTCCGGATTAAAAACGAGCAGAACTTTCTTCCAGTTGACCGAACTTTTTGTAAATTCCGTCGCTTCAACGGCGCCCGGCTCGTCCGTGTCAAAACCCATATCGGGATGGGCAATTTCGGGAGTATCCACTCCGAGTAATCTGACAACCGTTCCCTCCTCGCCTGCTTTCTCCATCCCTTCCACAACGATTGTGTCGCCGTCATATACACCGTTTACAATCACATTCTGTTTTTTGTGCGGAACATCCCAGTTAATATACGGAAATTTTTTCTCGTCAATTGCGCCGCCGGATTTTTTTATTGTTTTCGAAATTACAGAGCATTCTGAAAAAGACAGAAGCGAAAAACACAGCAGTGAGAAAAGAACCTGCCTGACCCGCAGCTCCGCCGCAGACGGATGGTATAGGGAGCCCTTTTTATTTTTGATTTTTCAGGTATTTTTGCGCAAGTTTTGCGCCGTCAAGAATTGCCTCGTATCCGGTGCACCTGCAGAGATGGCGCGACAACGCCTCAATTATTTCTTCTTTGCCTGCGTTAATATTTTTCCCGTACAGTGCGAGAAGTTCCATCACGATTCCCGGCGTGCAGAAACCGCACTGCACCGCGCCGGCCTCAATGAGCGCCTTCTGCACAGGATGAATTTTTTTACCTTTCGCCATGCCTTCAATGGTTGTCACTTCCCTGCCGTCTAAATTTTTCGCGGGAAAAACGCAGCTCCTCGTAGCCTCGCCGTCTATAACGACGGTGCAGGCGCCGCAGGATGCATCGTCACAGCCGCGCTTTGCGCCGGTAAGGTTCAAATTTTCTCTCAAAACTTCCAACGCCGTTTCCCAGCCCTCAATCTCTACCGTTCTTTTTTTCCCGTTTACGCTAAAAGTTATTTTTTGCGGCATCACTTTTTCTCCATGGCCTTTTTTATTTTTTCGGGCGTAACCGGAAGTTCAAACAAATCCACCTCGAGGGCGTCGTATATCGCATTGAGAATCGCGGGAGCCACACCGACGACAGGATGCTCTCCTATCCCCCGCGCGCCGAAAGGGCCTATTTCTCCCGGTGTTTCAACGAACTCGACCGTCTGTTTCCCCGGGGCATCTTTTATATTCGGGAGCCGGTATTTTGAAAAGAAAGGATTCAACGCCTTCCCTTCCGGACTGAATTTCAGCTCCTCATATAAAGTTGAACCGATTGCCATCATAACACCGCCCACAACCTGCCCCCTTATCTGCATGGGGTTAATGACTCTTCCGACGTCAAAAGACGAGGCGAAGTGGTCAATAATAATTTTCCCCGTCTTTTTCTCTATCCTGAGTTCACATGCCTGCGCGCCGAACGTGTAAGTCACGCCCATATTACCCTGACCGTTCTTGTCGGGATTGGAATAACGCGGCAGCCGGGCATCTGACGTCGTCTGGACAACTTCCCCGACGGTTATGCCGTCCTCGAACATATAACCTCTGACGAGGCGGGTCACTTCGACCTTGACGGAAGGGTCGGATTTCAGAAAAATGCAATCCCCGTCATACCCAAGCATATCAATATCGCACCTCAAGACCTGCGAAGCCGTCTGCTTTAATTTCTGAATTGCCTTTTCACATGCGCGCACGACGGCGCGGCCGCCCTGAATCGTAAACATCGAGCCGATCGTCTGCCACTCCCACGGCGAAAACTGCGTGTCTATTTCCGTATATACCCTGATTCTTTCCGGCGAAATTTTCAAAACCTCCGCGGCGACCTGTCTTACAACGGTCCTTAAACCCTGCCCGACTTCGGCGCCGCCCATATTTATTGAAACGCTCCCGTCAACATTGAACTTGAGGTAACAGCCCTTTGAGGAAAAAGGCGCGCCCTTCGGCGATTTCATCAAAGCGGCAAAACCCCTCCCGTAATAATAACCGTCACTGCTTTTGGGCTTTGCTTTTGAAAAGACCTTCTGCTTGATTATATCCGCGCACTTTTTCACGTCGCCGTTGGTCTTCCAGAGTTTTTCTCCGAGAGCCGTCTGCTTTCCGGGCCCGAGATAATTCTTTTCCCTCAATTCAAACGGGGACATTTTTAACTTCCTCGCGAGGATGTCCATCAGCCGCTCGGTCGCAAACTGCGATTCCTGGTGGCCGTAGCCCCTGAAAGCCCCGACCGGAGGCGTGTTCGTGTAAACGGAATTGCCTTCCAGATAACAGTTCGGAAATTCGTAAACGCCCGTGGAATTGTGCGTGGCGCCTATCATGACATGAATGCCGGTATCCACGAACGCGCCTGTGGAATGATAAACAACCGTTTTTATCGCCGTGAGTTTCCCGTCTTTTCTTGCCCCTATTTTCATTTTAGTCCTTATGCCGTGTCCTATAAGAGTGCTTAAGAAGTCCTCTTTCCTCGTGGCGACCCACTTCACCGGGACTCCGGGAACAAAACTCGCAATGTATGCGATGGTCTGCTCAACGGTAACGTCCGACTTGTAACCGAAGCAGCCGCCGACTTCAGGGATGTGTACCCTTATGTCGGAAACCGGAAGATTGTAAGTTCTTGCAAAATCCTCCCTTATAACGAAAGGGCATATTGAGGAAGACCATACCTCAATCGTACCGTCCTCGTGAAAACACACAATTGCGCCGTGAGGTTCAAGAGCCGCGGAAGAACCGAAAGGATAATTGAACTCGCCTTCCGCGACGACCTCCGCCTCCTTAAAACCTTTTTCAACGTTTCCCTTTTTCAGAACGTAACGGCTTGCGATGTTCGTGCCCGGGACGGCTCCCATCCCCGGAAGATGCCAGAATTTACCGCTGTCGGAATGAATCAGCACCGCACCTTTTTTGAGCGCATCGAGAGCGTCCGTATAAACGGGCAACGGCTTGTATTCGGCCTTTATTTTTTTTACCGCCTGTTTTGCCTGACGCGGGCTTTCGGCGACGACGGCGGCGACCGGCTCGCCGATGTAACGGACTTTGTCCACCGCCAGCGGGGCGCGGTCCCTTATGTTATCCCCGAATTTGAATTTACAATTTTTTCCCGTAACAACTTTCACGACGCCTTCGCTCTTCTCCGCCCCGGATGTGTCTATTGAAACAATCTCCGCATGAGCGTACTCCGGCATCAGGAGCGCCGCATAAAGCATCCCCGGAAGTTTTATGTCGTCCAGGAAAACGGACTTGCCGGTAATTTTACTCACCGCATCGGGACGGATGATGTCTTTGCCGATGTATTTGAATTTCATTTTTCAGTTCCCGTAGAATCTTGTTTCCGCCGTATTTTCCGCCACAACTTTTCCATTGCTTATAACGTATCGCGGGGCTTCCTGAAAACGCAGCGCTTCAAGAACACTGTCGACTCCGAGAACCACCATATCGGCAACACCGCCTTCCCTGATTCCGAAATTTTTAATGTTCATCGCTTTTGCGCCGTTGACCGTTATCATATCGTACAACGTTTCCATATCGTCCGCTCCCGTCATCCAGAGAAGATGCGATGCGAGAAAAGCGACTTCAAGCATGTTGTTTCTCCCGTAAGGATAATACGCGTCCGAAATATCATCCTGACCGAGACAGACCAAAACCTTCTCCTCAAGGAGTTCCTTTACCCGCGCGTGCAGGGGGCCGGTATGGGGGTCTGTTACAATCCCGATTTTCGCTTTCTTGAGAAGAGCGGATACTTTTTGAAAATACGGTTTCGGATAAAGGCACATCGCCCGCGCATGTTGCGCAAGGACGCGGCCTTCCCAGCCGTTTTTTATCGTCTCTACGGCGAGCATCTCAAGAGTGCGGAGCGTAGCATCGCCGGCGTCGTCAACGAGCATGGAAACGTCTTTATTATACGTTCGGGCAATCGCCATCATTTTCTGGATATGCGCCCTTTCATCATCCTCGGTGTATTCAATCCAGGGAATCCCGCCGACGATATCAGCGCCGAGGTCCATCGCTTTTTTTATGAGTTTTTCAGCCGCCGGTTCGCGCACCACGCCGTCCTGGGGAAAGGCAACGACCTGAATATCAACAATCCCTTTAAATTCTTCCCTTGCCTTTATCAGCGCTTTGACGCCTTCAAGACGCGCTTTTGAATCAACGTCGGCAAAAGCCCTTATGTGAAGATTCCCGTACCGCGCCGCAAGGTCCGCCGCCTTCCGGACATTCCGGATAATCCATTTCTCGTCGTAGTTTTCCTTGACGCGGGCAGCGAGTTCTATCGCCGTCATCGCCTTGCCCATATCGGAACCGTGATAGTCCTTCAGCGCTTTTTCATCCATCATCCCCAAAGTCCAGACCTTGCAGAGATGCAGGTGCGCGTTGCAGAATGCTTCCGTGACAAGGTTCTTTTTCGCGTCAATGACTTTCTTCGCGTCAATCTTTAATTTTCCGGAAATTTTTCTGATTTTCTTTTTGTCAACTGCAATATCAAACAGCCCCTTGCGGCCGCGCAATTTAGCGTTACGAATCAATAAATCCATATCCCCTCCCTCTATAAACCTAACGGCAATCCAAAACTGACGGACATAACCTTATATAAAATATCCATTACGACCATAAGCAGCGCCAACAGTAAAATCAGATGAAAAAGGAAAACGGCAAGGTTTTCTTTTTCATCATACTCCTTCACCGCCGCGCGAGTATCCGTCACCAGCAAAACCGCCAGCAAAATAACAATCGTCCAGTAATAAAAAACCATTACCGCCGTCCTTTTTTCAGTACTGGAAAATTATATTTTTTTCCGCGGCATTTGTCAATTTTTCGACACGCCCTTGACAATAAAGGCCCCTAAAAAGTATAATTCGTCATTATGAAAAACCTGAAGTGGTTTCTTTTGGACGTAAAGGGAAAAGCAATAGGCCGCTGCGCGGTGCAGATATCCAAAATACTGCGCGGC
>JBDRMV010000127.1:0-2741 GCA_043811795.1 bacterium
TATTGCAAACCAGTAAGTTGCCGCATCTATCAAACCGGAGACGGTTTTGATTTCGTGTTCCGTTCCGAATGTTCCCGCGGACCATGCGGATGCAGCGTCATAAGTTGTGGCAGCAGCGTAGTTCTCCTCGGAATCAATGCAGAACGTTGCGTATTTAACCTCGTAAGAAGAGACGTTACCGCCGCCTATTCCATCGGCGCCCGGGTCAAGCCATTTAAGCCGGACAGTCCCGTTACTCAAACCAACGAGAGCGCTCAAGGACGAAATCCCCGCCGGAGGCGTAGGCACAGGATAATCGCACGTGTGTGTGCCAGGTGTTGAATTACCAGTGTTTATATCAGATACAGCAAGTTTGTCCCACTCACCTGAATCATAAACGGCAACGGCATTCTCAACTGTTGCTTTCCTAACATAAGAAGAATTTGAAAAATAAGCGGCAGCGGCATCCTTTACATAATCTACCACCACAGCAGAATCATTTAAAAGCCGGGCGCCATCGTTACTATCACCGTTCCAACTGGTATTCGCAGAAGTATTCGTAAAATCAGCATAAATATTCCCTTCTTTTCCGCACACTAATGCTTCCGCCGACGCTATGGAACCTGATAATGGCCATGTTTGATAAGTCTCATTATCATTACCAATTGAATACAGCGTCCAGCCGGTTAAATCTACAGCGGAAACGCCGGTATTATAAATTTCAATATAACGGTCTGTTGCGTAACCGTTTAGTGGATCGCACATTTCAGATATTATTACATCGGCGCGCAGAAGAGACGGTATTAAAATGACAAGGAAAAGAATGGTGAAAAAGAATGGAGACGGTTCTAATTCTTTTTCCCAAATTTCCAAGTTTCAGAATTGCTTTTTTAATCACTGTTTTCCAACTTGCTCAAAACAAAATCTCTGATTTTTTTCATATTCTCAATAAGATCTTTTAAAATCATCTTCGCTGCAAGCAACAGGTTCATCAAGGGAATAACTATTCATTATAGCAAAATCTGTTAACATCCGCCACCCATCTCAATAGATTTTCTTATCAAAGCAGAATCCTTATCACTTATGCCTCCACAAAGTTCCTTTCATCCGGCGCAAAGGCCGCGTTTTGGTCATTTTTCTATAAATCACTCCTTTCTTTTACCAAATATAACTCCTGCTGCCAAGCTTTTACCTTACCATAAAGGAAAGCCTCTTATATCCCCCTACCATTATACTATAACCGCGTCAGATTCTAATATAGAAGCCGTAAAGATTCTGTAAAGAAAATTGAATAATTGTGGCTGTTTCCTAATTTTGTACTGCACCCTTTTCTCATTTTTTCTTAATAATCCTGCTTCTGCCCGCGGGTCCTTTATGTAAATTTATAAAATGCAACTTTTGCTGTCAGGTAGTTTTTTACTCTCTTAATTTTTCTTTTGTTCTTTCTATTTTCTCCAGGGATAATGCATGGTCGGGATTTATTTTCAGGACCTCTTCCCACTCGGAAATCGCGTCAAAATAATTTCCCTGCTTGTAAAATTGCGTCGCCTTGTTAAAGTGTTTTCCCATCAGCGCTTTTTTCTCCTGAGTACTTAATATTTTTTCCACTTTAATTATTTCCTTTTCTATTTCCGGCGCGGTTTTTTTTGGTTTTATAATTTCCCGGACTTCCTTTTCTTGCTTTTCTTCAGAGCGCTTTTCAATTTTTTCTTTCGGGCGGTATGTAAAAGAAATTCTGTGGCTGACTCCAAGGTCTCCGTAGGGAACCCATGCGTAATCCATCAGACATTCCCCGTATCTTAAACCGAAACCGGCGGAAAGACCGTCAGACGCATCCAGCCCTTCCGTGTTTGTTTTGTAACCCGTCCGTAACGCGACAACAAGATTTTCTCCGTATTTTTTGCTGTACTCCACGCCCGTGTTTACCCGGGAATCGTTATCGTTAGGGAAGTTAAAATCCAGCGCCGCTATAAAACTCCGCCCGAATTTATAAGCCCCTCCGAGTTTTATGTTCAGCGGCAAAGAAAATTCGTCCTTTACGAACTTCATTTTCGTCCCCAGATTCTGCACCGCCAAACCTATGTTCAATTTATTCTTTCTGTATATTCCCCCGAAATCAGCGCCGATTGCGGTGGCAATTTCGCCGTCAATGTTTGATGAGATATATTTCAGGTTGGAACCGATAGAAACTTTCTTCATTTTTTTTGAATAAGCGAATGTCATTAACATATCAGCCGGGGCATAACTTTCCCCTGTCGAATCACCGGCATTATCATATTTGTCTATTCCGCCGGCGGTGAGATAATTTATTCCCAGAGCCATAAATCCCGAAGCGGTGGGATAGCCCGACGTCAAATTTTCACGTTTTATATTCTGAAACCATGCCGTGTGAGAAAACGATGTCTGCGGGTTATCTATTCCCGACAGACCGGCAGGGTTCCAGTAAATTGAGTTTATGTCGCCTTCCATACCCGCGTATGCCTCCCCCATTGCGACCGCTCTCGCACCCACACCGATTTTCAGGAATTGCGCGCCACTGGTGCCGTTGCCTGCAGCGGAAAGCGTGAAGAGTGAAGAGTGAAGTGTAAAGTGTAAAACGTGAAGTGTAATGAACAGCATTAAAAGAGTAAAAAATATTTTCTTCTTCTTCACTCTTATCTCTTCACACTTTACGTTTTTCATTTTATTATTGCGAACTTCCCTATCGCTTTACTTCCGGAACCGGTTATCACATATATGTAAACGCCTGAAGCCAGATTTTC
>JBDRMV010000128.1:0-11566 GCA_043811795.1 bacterium
ACTTGGAGTTAACGGGTTAATCTGCTCACAAGTCCACTCACAGGTTTCTGCGGGCTATTGAGAAATTTGCGGAATTTTGTTAAAAAGGTTTTATAAATGCGAAGAGAAATAGAAAACACGATTCTGATTGAAACTGACAGCGACGAGAAGCGTGCGGCGGTGCTCCACGGCAAATATGTGCAGGAGCTGCTCATTGAAAGATGCGAGGAACCATCAAAAGTGGGGAACATCTATTACGGGCAAGTCGCCGTTGTCAACAAAGCCATACGCGCTGCTTTTGTAAATATCGGTCTGGGCAGGAACTGTTTCCTCCCTCTTTCGGAATATCCGGGAGAGATTAAATCCGGCGACACTGTTTTTGTTCAAATTTCAAAAGATGAAATCGGCAACAAGCCCTTCCGTCTTACGGGTTTTATTTCAATTGTCGGGAGGTTTATCATTTTTATACCGAACTCTGCCAGAGGCGGGATTTCAAAACATATTTCCGAGAAAGAGGAGCGGTCGCGGCTCAGAAAATTTATTGACGACTTAAAAAGCGCGCACGGCGGCGCATGGATTCTGAGGACCTGCGCCTACGGGCGTAGCGGCAAGGAGATTTTTTCGGACGCCTCCCATCTGAATGCCGTATGGAAAAACGTCAGGGAGGCATCCTCTAAAAACAAAAAGGCGGGTCTGGTTTTTCAGCCGGATGTTTTTACGACAAAGATGCTGCGGGAATTGCTGAATGCGAAAACAACCAAAATCTTCGTCGAGCCGCGGGAGGAATTTGCGAGGGCTGAGGATTATATAAAGAAGGTTGCGCCCGAAAAAAAGGGGTGCTTGAAATTCAACAAAAGCCGTCAGAGTTTGTTTCAGATTTACGGTGTCGAAAATGTCATAAGAAATTTAACCAAACCGAAAATTTCGCTGCAGTCCGGCGGCGAGATTGTAATCCAGTCGACGGAAGCTCTCACGGCAATTGACGTAAACAGCAGGGGTTTCAAAAAGAAGGTCACGGGGGAACAAGCCGCTTTTATCACGAACAAAGAAGCGTCGGTTGAAATAATGAGGCAGCTTCGGCTCAGGAACATAGGAGGCATAATTGTCTGCGACCTGATCGATATGAAAAATCCTTTACACAAAAAAGAAATTTATGATACAATGTTCGGGGAAGCGTCGTTTGACAGGGCGAAGACGGATATTCTCGCTCTGAACCGGCTTGGTCTTATTGAAATAACAAGGCAGAGAATTGAGGATAATATCCTTGAAAAAATTACGTCGAAGTGCCGGCACTGCGAAGGATCGGGGCGTCAGCTTTCCCCCCGGACAATGTTCATAAGAATAAAAAGGCATATATTGAGGAGCAGGGAGCGTTTTAGCGGCTCCCAGCTGAATATTTTTGTTCATCCAACCGTAGCGGAAATGTTTGATGAGTCCGCCGAGGAGGAACTTTCCAGGGCTACCGGCTGCAGGATAAGAATCAGAGCGGATTATAAGGTCTCAGAGCAGGAATATGAAATAGAGTAGGGCGCATGCCGGTTCATAAGAGAAAACATTTCTTAACCAATAAAAAATATCAGTTCAGGTACACGGTTTACATCCTTCTCGGCATGGTTGCGGTGGCGGGCGTGGTGACAGCTCTGACTTTTTCGCTTGTTTATCCGATTCTTTCGTCAAAACTTTCAAAAGCGGTTACCGAGACGATTTCCCATGACCTTGCGAGAGGTTTGCTGTTCTCATACTGGATAAGCGTTGCGGTTCTTGTTCTTATCGCTGCTGTGCTGGGAATTTTGTTCTCGCATAGAGTTGTGGGTCCCCTGAACCGGCTGGCGGTTCTTATAAAAGAGATAAAAAACGGAAACATCTCCAAAAGAATAATTTTAAGGGAGAAAGATGAATTTATCCCTCTCGCAAACGCCATAAACGGGCTTCTTGACAGTTTTGCGGAGTTTGTCCGGACTTCCAGAGAAAATATGGATTTTCTGGACGAGGAACTCGGAAAAATCAGGGATGTCCTGAAAAGCAAAAATCTTTTAACAGCGGATATAGAAGAAAAATTGGCGGAGATTTCGGAGAAGAGAGAAGGGATTCTTACGGAACTTTCAAAATACAAGACTTGAGGAACGCAGAGCGAACAGAATTATCAGGCGCGCGGCATGCGGCTAATGCAGAAGACGCTTAAAAATGAAAATCGGTATTTTTGATTCAGGCGTCGGGGGTCTTACGGTTTACGGGACTCTGAAAAAAAAATTTCCATTCTGCGATTTCGTATACTTTGCCGACACCGCACATCTGCCTTACGGCAACAAGTCAAAAAAGGCGGTGATTTCGTATTCCCGCAGGATCATCGGGTTTTTGGCGGGGAAGGGCGCCGATTTGATTGTCTGCGCCTGCAACACCGCATCTTCCGTTGCAGTTCCGGAGTTAAAAAAAGAAAGCCCCGTCCCTCTTTACGGCGTGATTGAGGCCGCCGCCGAAGTTGCAAAAAAGTCAAAGAGAGTTGCCGTGATAGGAACGAAACTTACGATAAAAAGCAAGGCGTATGAAAAGGCGCTCCTCGGAAAAAAATCCGGGATAAAGGTCTTTGCCCGGGCGACGCCTCTTTTTGTTCCGCTCGTCGAAGAGGGCTGGGTCGGTACGGATGTCTGCAGAAGGGTGGTTGAAATTTATCTCGGGGATATAAAAAAATACCGGCCGGATTCTCTCGTTCTCGCATGCACGCATTATCCTGTTTTGAGAGGGCTGATTTCGGATTATCTCGGAAGTTCCGTCAAACTTATTGATTCAAGTTCAATCGTAAATGTCCTGGCAAAACACATAAAACAGGCTCCGGGCGTCGGACGCAGCGAGTTTTTCGCAAGCGACGACCCCGCTCATTTTGCCGAGACGGCGAAGAACGTAATGAAAATCGGCGTGAAGAAGGTTAAACTGTGTACAAAATTTGTGTAAAGGGAAATTTTTCGGCCGCGCATTTTCTGAGAAATTACAAAGGGAAATGCGAAAAAATTCACGGGCATAACTGGGTGGTTGAGGTTCTCGTCGGAAGCGCAAAACTCAGAGAGGAAATGGTTATGGATTTTAAAGACCTAAAAAAAACCATGGGGAAAACGGTGTCCCTTCTTGACCACAATTTTTTAAACAGGATAAAATACTTTAAAAAAGTAAATCCGACGTCCGAAAATATTGCGAAGTTTATTTTTACAAATATAAAAAAATTGCTTCCGAAATCAGTGGAACTTCTGGAAGTTGCGGTTGAGGAAACCCCGTCCAACAAAGCGGTATACACCGGCGGGTGAAGAACAGAAAAAAAAGAGCGGTTGTCCTTCTGTCCGGAGGTCTTGATTCCGCGGCCACTCTTTACTGGGCGAAATCAAAGGGCTACAAAATTTATGCCCTTATTTTTTCATACGGGCAGAAGCACGGTAAGGAAGTTAAAAAAGCGGTCAAAATTGCCGAAAAAGCAAAAGTTCCTTTTACGATTTTGAAAATCCGCATTCCCTGGGGCGGCTCGAGTTTAATTGATAAAAATGCGGAAATTCCTCAAACCGGCACCGCCCGCCTGCCGGCCGGGCAGGCAATAACACAAAAACGCAGTAATCCGGTTCCTTCCACTTACGTTCCCGGCAGGAACACGATTTTTATCTCCTTCGCGCTTTCCTTCTGCGAAGCGGAAAAACTGTCGTCTGTTTTTATCGGCGCAAACGCCGTGGATTATTCGGGTTATCCCGACTGCCGGCCGGGATACATTGCCGCATTTGACCGCCTTCTCAAAGAGGCGTCGCTCGGAAAAATAAAGTTAAAAGCCCCGCTTCTTTCTTTATCCAAAAAGGAAATTGTTCTGCTTGCGTTCCGGCTCAAAGTTCCCGTCGGTCTGACCTGGTCGTGTTATAAGGGCGGCCGTTACCCCTGCGGAAAATGCGACTCCTGCCTTCTGCGCGCGAAGGGCTTCAGAGAAGCGGGGATAAAAGACCCCGCACTAAAAATTGAAAATTAAGATACCGGATGCGGGCCCGGTTTCAACCGTGCGAAAAAAGATCAGTGGTAAAATTTCAGAGATTTTTTTCTCAATTCAGGGCGAGGGAATTTTTGCGGGAACCCCCTGTTATTTTGTAAGGTTTTTCGGGTGTAACAAAAGGTGCCGTTATTGCGACACCGACTACGCGCTTAAAGGAAAATTCAGAACAATGACCGCTTCGGATATAAAGAAAAAAATTAAAGGGAATTTCCCCGTTGTTATTACGGGCGGCGAGCCGACTTTCCAGAAGGAATTTTTAAAGGAACTTGTGAAAAAACTGAGGGGGCGTAAAATTTTCCTTGAAACAAACGGCTTTGGTTCCGCAAAAAAACTAATTGGACATTTTGCTTACGCCGCTTTCCATGTTGAGCCGCCGCTTGAAAACAGCGGGAAGAAATTCATAAGGGAAATTGCGGAGAAACCGTTTTCTGTCAAAATTGTGATGACAAAAGACGTAAAGTTTTCTGAGGTAAAAAGCGCTGCCCGGTTCTTGAAAAAGTTCAGTGACGCAACGCTGATTCTGCAGCCTGAGTCAAAACGGGGAACGGCTTTAAAGAAGTCGGTGGAAAAGTCAGTGGTGTACTGCAGAAAGTTGTATCCCGTATATCCGTTTGTCCGCGTAATTCCGCAGATTCACAGAGCCCTTGCCTTAAAGTAATTTAATTTCTAAAATCCCGATATGGAAAGGAGCATCGACAAACCCGAAAGAGACAGGGTTGAGGTTATCATATATTTGAGGAACTGCAAAATTGACGGCGCCGTTTTTCTCCCGCCCGAGGGCAGGGTTTCCGACTTCATAAATTCGCCGGTCAGGCAGTTTATCCCGATAACCGACGCTAAAATTAAATCGATTTCGGGCGATGACTGGTTTTATGAAGTCAAATTTCTGAACCTTAACAAGAATGAAATCGTGACAATATTTCCAAAAGAGGCTTTTATCAAAAAAGAAGAATGAAAAAGGGGGAAAAAGTGGCGAAAAGTGAAAAAGAAAAGAGCGTTCCTGCTGAAAAGGGGGAGAAAGCGGTGAAAAGCGAAAAGGAAAAAAGTTTGAATGTTGCTCTTGCCGAGATTGAGAAGAAATTCGGAAAGGGGGCAATAATGCGTCTTGGAGACGACAAGTTCCTCGGCAAAGTTGCGACTATTCCGACACAGGCAATTTCCCTTGATATTGCTCTGGGCGTGGGAGGAATTCCGAGAGGTCGTATTACCGAAATCTACGGACCCGAAGGCGGCGGAAAGACCACGCTCGCTCTTCAGATTATTGCCAATGTCCAGAAGCAGGGCGGCGTTGCCGCATTTGTTGACGCTGAAAATGCGATGGATCCCGACTACGCTTTAAAGATTGGCGTTGATATAGAATCGCTTCTTATTTCGCAGCCGGATTCCGGCGAACAGGCGCTCCAGATAATAGATACTTTAATAAGGAGCGGCTCGATTGATATCATCGTGCTGGATTCCGTTGCGGCTCTTGTTCCGAAAGCGGAACTTGAAGGGCAAATCGGCGACCCGACCGTTGGTCTTCAGGCGCGTCTCATGTCGCAGAGTTTGAGGCGACTCTCCTCGGCGATTTCAAAGTCAAAGACAGCGGCTATTTTTATCAACCAGATACGCGAGAAAATCAATATCGGTTTTGGTTTCGGCCCGCACGAGACGACTCCGGGAGGCAGGGCGCTGAAGTTTTATTCTTCGGTCCGGCTTGACATTAGGAGAATCGGTTCCATCAAAATCGGCGCGGATGTCGTCGGGGCGAGGGTTAAAGTAAAAGTCGCCAAAAATAAAGTCGCGCCGCCTTTCAAGGTCTGCGAATTCGACATTTACTTCGGGCGTGGAATTATCAGGGAATCGTCCATTCTTGACGTGGCTCTCACCGACGGTCTCATCAAAAAAACGGGCAACACATATTTTTTCGGGGATGAAAAACTGGGTATCGGCAGGGAAGAGACAATCAACGTACTGATAAAGGAACAGCAGGTCTGCGGCAAAATCGAGCAGGAAATAAGAAAAAAATATTTCCCGAAAAAAGAAACCCCGAAAACATAAACCCGCTTTAAGTGGTTCAGTTCATAAAAACGGTGACGTATCGAGGCAGTCGAGGCGCCCGGCCCGTGAGGCGTGAGGAGGGCGAATACTCGACGAGTATTTAACCGACGAACAACGAAGTGGGGCGGGATGCATCGGTTGCCGAATGCCGCCGTATTTATGAATTGGGCCACTAAGGTCTCGCCTTGAATGCGAAATGAAGAACTAATCGCAGGATACAGGGATTTCTGCGCTTCCGAAAAAGGTCTCGCTCCGCTTACCATTTCCGTTTATACGAGGGTCGTAAAGGAATTTATTGACTTTGTTAAGAAACCTGTTGCAGGGGCGACCGAGAAGGACATTACTTCTTTTCTGAAGGTTCTGCGCTCGCATGTTTCGGCAAGAACCCTTGCGAAAAAAATCTGTGCGCTGAAAAGTTTCTGGCAGTATCTTTTGGAAGACGGAATGTCGCATCATAATCCCCTTTCCGCAATCCGCTCTCCGCGTCTCGTAAAATTCCTTCCGGACGTTTTAACCGTACGGGAAATAGAAGAGATAATTGCCGGAATTCCGGGGGAAAAACCGCGGGATGTCAGGAACCTCGCGGTAATAGAACTCCTGTACGGCGGGGGGCTCAGAATCAGCGAACTGATAAATCTCAGAGTCAGGGATGTAAATTTGAAAATAGGTTTCGTAAAATGTCTCGGAAAGAGGGGGCTGGAAAGAATTGTTCCCATAGGGAAAAAAGCTACGGCGGCATCGGGAAATTATATTGCTGCAAGAACCTCGCGCGAAGATGAAATTCTTTTCCTCAACCCGTCGGGCGCGAAGTTCAGCCGTATGGGTATCTGGAAAATAGTAAAAAAACTCTGCCGCAATGCCGGCATCGCCCGGCGCATCACGCCTCACACATTCAGACATTCCTTCGCCACGCACATTCTTCAAAACGGCGCGGATATCAGGGTCGTTCAGGAACTTCTCGGGCACGCCAGAATATCAACGACCCAGATTTATACGCATATTTCACAGACAAGGTTAAAACAGATTCATAAGCGTTTTCACCCGAGAGCATAAAAATAAAACGCCGCCGCCTTCTTTTCTTTCAGGTATAAAATTGATATAAAATATCGGGAAGAATAACGGGGAGGTGTTTATGAGATTTTTGCTTTTGTTTTTACTGGTTTTGCCGCTATCCTGCAAGCAGAATATGCCGACCGCCGAGATCGTTACGGAGAAAGGCCGTATTGTCATAGAACTTTACAAAAAGGAAGCGCCGAAGACGGTTGAAAATTTTATCAAGTTGTCCAGGAAAGGTTTTTATAACGGCCTGACGTTTCACAGGGTGGTTCCTGATTTCGTGGCGCAGGGCGGCGACCCGCAGGGAACAGGCGTCGGCGGCCCCGGATATACGCTCCCCGCGGAAATTTCACCGAACCTTAAACACGTTGAAGGAGCCATCGCGATGGCGCGTCTTCCCGATTCCGCAAACCCAGAGCGCAGGTCAAGCGGTTCGCAGTTTTATATCTGCCTGAAGGATGTTTTTTTTCTTGACGGGCAGTACACGATTTTCGGTTCTGTCAGGGATGGTATGGCTGTCGTCAAACAGCTCGCCGTTGGGGACAGGATAAATGAAATCAAAATAAGGTAATATGGATTTTTTTAATTACGAAAACTTCGAGCTTTTTGCGGAAAAAGTACCGCTGAAAATTATTGCGGACAGGTTCGGTACGCCGCTTTATGTGTATTCAAAAAACACGCTGGTAAAACATTTAAGAGCATTCAAAGATGCCTTCAAGGGTTCAAAAGCGCTTGTTTGTTTTGCTTACAAGGCAAACTGCAACAGGGCGATTTTAAAAATTATCAAGGATGCCGGCTTCGGCGCGGACTGCGTTTCGGGAGGCGAACTTCTGATGGCGAAGAAAATCGGGATTCCCGGCGGGCAAATTGTTTTTAACGGCAACGGCAAGACGGAAGAGGAAATTAAACTCGCCCTCAAAATGAAAGTAAAAATGTTCAACGTGGACAGCGTTCAGGAACTTTTTACTATTTCGCGCCTCGCGGCGATGCTTAAAGTCCGTCCTAATATAAGTTTCCGCGTGAATCCGGAAATAGAAATTCCGACACACCCGCATATTGCGACCGCTCTCAGGGGTTCAAAGTTCGGTATTCCCATGGGAGAAGCGTTTGCCGCTTATAAACTGGCTAAGTCACTGGGGCCGGTCGCTGTTTCCGGCGTGCACATGCACATCGGCTCACAGATCACCGCCGTGGAACCGTTTAAAAAAGCGCTGGAAAAACTTTTTGTTCTGTCGGGAAAGCTACGTAAAGCGGGCATAAAAATCAAATATGTTAATGTTGGCGGCGGTCTCGGGGTAAAATACCACGGGGAATTACCCGCCGCTCTGAAAAAATACGCTAATGTTATTTTGAGCCATTCAAAAAGAATCGCGCCGAACGTTATTCTCGAGCCGGGCAGGGTTATTATTGCAAATACCGCAGTTCTGGTTACGAAAGTAATTGCAAACAAGACCGCCGGCGGCAGGAAATTTATTGTTGCCGACTGCGGTATGAACGACCTTTTGAGGCCCAGCATGTACGGGGCATATCACGAAGTAGAGCCGGTCCGGATTTTTGAAAACAGGGCTAAAGAATTTTTTACCGTTGCCGGCCCGGTGTGCGAGTCCGGTGATATTATTGCAAAGAAAAGGTTTCTTCAAAATGCCTTTCCCGGCGAGATGCTTGCCGTCAGGGGTGTCGGCGCGTACGGTTATTCGATGAGTTCCAACTATAATTTGCGACCCCGTCCGGCGGAGGTTCTCGTTGACGGAAAAAAATTCTTTGAAATCAGAAAAAGAGAAAAAATTAAGGATTTGATATGAAAATAAACTTTGCGAAGATGCAGGCGTCGGGGAACGACTTTGTCGTTCTTGAAGATAACTCAAAATTCAGGAACAAACCTGCTCTTGCGAAAAAACTGTGCGATAGGAAATTCGGTATAGGCGCCGACGGGCTTCTGTTTTTGAAATGCGGCAGGGCACCCGGTTTGTCTTTTCAGATTTACAATTCGGACGGGACGCATCCGAAAATGTGCGGAAACGGCGCAAGATGCGCCGCCCTGTGGGCAAATGAAAAATTTGGAGATGAAAATAAAAAGTTTAAGATTAAAACAGAAGCAGGAATTTTGCAGGCGGAAGTAAACATGAATTCCGTTAAGATCAAAATGAACAAACCGCAAAATCTGGAGTTAAATTTTCCGCTGGCCGCCGGCGACAAAAAGATGAAAGCGAATTTTGTAATCGTCGGGGTTCCGCATGTGGTTATCCCTGTAAAAAATGCGGATAAAATTGATGTCGTGAATACCGGCAGAGCAGTAAGGTTCCACAGGAGATTTCAGCCGGAGGGGACAAATGCCGATTTTGTCCAGGTTTTAAATTCGGGAAAAATAAAAATAAGAACTTATGAAAGAGGCGTTGAAGGAGAGACACTTTCCTGCGGCACCGGTTCTACCGCGGCGGCATTCGTCTTAAACAAACTCGGTTTCGTAAAAAACAGGGTTTCAGTGCTCACGAAAAGCGGCGAGTCGCTTGTAATTGACGTAAAGAGCGACGGTGTTTATCTTACGGGCGCCGCCGCATTTGTTTTTAGGGGAGAAATTGAAATTTAAGGGGGAGATATGAATTTTTCGGGAGCGTGGACCGCGCTTATTACTCCGTTTAAGGATGACTGTTCGGTTGACTGGGACGGGTTGAAAAAAAATGTTTTGTTTCAGATAAAAGAAGGGATTTCGGGTCTTCTTCCGATGGGGACGACGGGCGAATCGCCGACGTTGAGTCATGACGAGCACAACAAGGTTAATAAAAGGGTTTTTGAATTTGCCGAAGATAAGTGCTGGATTCTCGCCGGCTGCGGTTCAAATTCTACGGAAGAGTCAATAAAAAGCATCGCCGCCGCAAAAGAAGCGGGAATGAAAGCCGCTCTTGTGATTGACTGCTATTATAACGGTCCTTCCTCGCTGGAGTTGAGAACGAGGCATTACGAAGTAATTGCGAAGAAATTCCCCGGCATTGATTTTATTCCTTATATCATACCCGGCCGGACCGGCTGCGAGATGTCGGCGTACGATTTGGCAATTCTTGCAGAGAACTGTCCCAATGTTCGCGCCGTTAAAGAAGCGACGGGAAACATTGAAAGGATGGAACTTGAAGGTGCAATTCTGCCGGAGGGTTTTTCAATTCTTTCGGGGGACGACGGGATAACTTTCAAGATAATGTCTTCGCCGAAAATAAAGGGAAAGGGCGTTATATCCGTTATGACGAACGTAACGCCCGGAGCTATCGGCGAAATGTGCAAATTGCTTCTTGACGGGAAAGTCAGTGAGGCGGAGAAGATTGATGAGAAACTGAAGCCGTTGTTTGACGCCATTACGGTGCAAGCGGAAAGAAAGGTAAAAATTTCGGGAAGCGCTTATAAGGTTGTCGATAAGTTTAGAAATCCACTGCCGGTAAAAACAATGATGAACGGGCTGGGAATTCCCTCGGGGCCGTGCAGGATGCCTCTCGGGAAGATGACTTCCGCCGGGGTTTCCGTCGTCAGGGATGCCTTGAAAACCGTCTGGCGGAAGAACCCCGAAGTCCTGGAGCCGCTTGCTGATTTCTACGGCGTTGACATTAAAAAAAGATTAAGTGACGACTCTGTGTGGGAAAAGGAGGCGGTGTGATAAAACTTTGCATTTCGGGCGCCGGGGGCAAGATGGGTTCTGCGATAATAAACTGCTGCAGGGAGGACAAAGATGTGGAAATCTCGGGGCTCCTTGAGCGGGACGGTTCGCCGGAACGGGGTAAAATTATAGAAGGGATTGAAATAATTTATGATATTAAAAAGGCGGCGGCAAACTGCGATTGCCTGATAGAGTTTACGAATTCTCAGGCGACGCTGGAGCATCTGGCAAAAATTTCAATCCCCGCGGTAATAGGCACGACGGGTTTTTCGGAGGAACAGGTAAAGAAAATAGGCGAATTTTCAAAAAAAATCCCGGTTGTCCTGTCGCCGAATATGAGCAAAGGCGTTAATCTCCTTTTTTCACTTACAGGTACAGCAAGCAGGAAACTTCCCGGCTACGAGGTCGAGATTATTGAAGCGCACCACAACAGGAAAAAGGACGCCCCCTCCGGCACGGCAAAAAAGATTGCGGAGATTATCAACGAAGATAAAAATTTAGAATTTGTTTACGGCAGGGAAGGGAATGTCGGAGCGAGAAAAAAAGAAGAAATAGGCATACACGCTGTACGGGCGGGAGACATCGTCGGGGAGCACACGGTTATTTTTGCAGGGCCGGGAGAATGTTTTGAACTCGTCCACAAAGCGTATTCAAGAAACTGTTTTGCACAGGGCGCCATTGCCGCCGCAAAGTGGCTCGTCGGCAAATCCCCCGCTCTTTACACCATGTCCGACGTCCTGGGAATATAAGCGGACTTTAAATTTTGTGACAATCCCTTATACCATAATGTTTTACAAAGTAGGTTAAAGATTTTGAATACGAAAAAAAGGGGAATG
>JBDRMV010000129.1:0-27388 GCA_043811795.1 bacterium
CTCCTTTCAGTATGGAATCCACAATTTTTACTAATTCCAACGGGTCAAAAGGTTTTGGAAAATAATAATCGCAACCGGAAACTTTCGCGTTTTCATAGTCCTTTTTTTGTGTCGCCGCCGTAAGGAAAATTACTGGGATATCTTTTGTTTTCGGATTATCTTTGATACTTTTGCAGACGGAAAAACCATCCATTCCAGGCATCCTGGCATCTAATATAACAAGATCAGGCATCTCGGATAAAGCTTTCTTCAATCCCGACTCTCCATCAAAAGCCGAAATTACCGTATATCCCGCATTTTCTAAATTTACCGTTATTAGTTCGACTATATTTTCTTCATCATCAACCACTAGAATTTTACTGCTCATCATTTAACCTTCGGCAGAATAATATTAAACCGGCTCCCGTGACCATAATCGGATTCCGCCCATATCTTTCCTTTATGTAACCGGACTATTTCTTTTGATATCGCCAGGCCCAAACCGCTTCCTCTGCTCTTTTTGGCGATATCGTCGTCGCAGCGGTAAAACTTATTGAATATTTTATTTAAATCTTCTTTTTTTATTCCAATACCCTCATCTTTAATACTGATTTTTATCTTATCATCTTCAATTTCTTCCGCGCTTACCGTAATTTTCTTCCCGTCAGCAGTATATTTTGCGGCATTACTTAATACATTTATAAAGACCTGTTTAATTTTATCCGTATCCGCTCTCACCGTTAGTTCTTTATCCGGCATATTTACATCTATATTTTTATTACCTTCGAAAGATTCAAATACTTCTTTTATGCTTTCTTTGATATCAATTTTTCTAAAATGAAATTCTATGTAACCTGATTCAATTTTTGATATATCAAGAAAATCCTCTACTAATTTAGCCAGGCGTTTTCCTTCAGATTCAATTATTTTTAAATATTTTTCTTTCTGTTCTTCGTTTAACTTTAGTTTCTGCAATGTTTCGGCAAACCCTATTATTCCCGTGAGCGGAGTTCTCAATTCATGTGAAACCATTGACACAAAATCCGATTTGAGATTATCCAATTCTTTTAATTTTTTATTGGCCACTTCCAACCTACCCGCTTTGTCCTGTAAATCTTTGTTGGCTATTTCATATTTTGCAGTAGCTTCGTCGATTTTTCTCTGCATGTTCTTATTCAGGTCGTTCAGCTGTTCGGCCATATCATTGAGAGACATCTGGAGATTCCCGATAACATCTTTTGTTTTTACGGGAAACCGCTCTGAAAAATCGCCTTTTGCAAATTTTTCTGTTGCAATTGACATCTGCCTTAAAGGAGATAAAAGTTTTTCTGAAACGAACCATGAACCGCATATAATCAGGAACAAGCCTATAACAGATATTGAAACAGCCGATTTTAATGCCGCTGCTAAATCTTGACTTAACTCTTTCAGGGAAAATCCTATCTGAACCACGCCTATTTCTTCTTTTTTTCTTTTGACAGGGAATGATTTGATAAAGATTCCTTCTTTTAACCTGATATAACCACTATCTGTATACGTGTTAATTTCGCCTTCTAATTCTTTTCGTGAAGAAAATCTAACTTTACCATCATTATTAACTACAGATACAAAACTTATCTTTATTTGCGCAGCGGCAATTTCAATTATTTCACGCAAATCTTCTATATCATTATCAACTAAGTTATCTTTTATTTCTTCAGCTAATATGTTACCCAAAGAGGTTACCCTATTTACTGTTCTCTCATATATAAGATCTTTTAATATTTTGATTCTATTAGCAGTTAGTATTGAGAATGTCAGAGTAGTTATAACAGTAATAGTAATAAGTAATTTTTGCTTATATCCGATATTAAATTTACTGAATATTTTACTCATTTTCTAAGGCATAATACTATCATAATTTTCTTCAAAAATACACCAATATCTTTGCAAAAAAAAACGATAGATATAATAAGCCATGCAATAAAACCCTTAATGGCAGACCCTGAAAAAAATGATATTCCGGCATGAGAAACTGCAGGAACTGAACCGGCTCCAGCGGTAGAGCCCCCCCCCGACGGCAAATGCCCATTGGGATAAATCTTTCCCGTATCCCGGCCGGCATTATCTGATCAGTTTTTTATACTTCACTCTTTTGGGTCCATGGTCGCCGGACCGTTTTTTGTGGTTTTCCTCATAATCGGAATACCCGCCTTCAAAAAAGTAAACCTGCGAATCGCCCTCAAAGGCAAGTATATGCGTCGCCACCCTGTCCAGTAACCAGCGGTCGTGAGAAATAACAACCGCGCATCCCGCAAAGTTCTGAAGGCCTTCCTCCAGGGCGCGCAGCGTGTTTATATCAATATCGTTCGACGGTTCATCAAGTAAAATTACGTTGGCTTCCTCTTTCAAAGTCAAAGCCAGGTGAAGCCTGTTCCTCTCGCCTCCCGACAGCACCCCGCATTTCTGCTCCTGATCGGCGCCGTTAAAGTTAAACCGCGCCACATACGCGCGGGCATTAACCGTATAATTTCCCATCTTTATCTCCTCACTGCCGCCCGCAACAACCTCATAAACCGTTTTTTCAGGGTCGATGAGCGTATGCTGCTGGTCACAATATCCGAGCTTTACGGTCGAGCCCACCTTAAATTCCCCTTTGAGCGGTTCTTCCGTTCCCATTATCATACGAAACAGCGTGGTCTTGCCCGCCCCGTTAGGTCCTATCACGCCCACAATGCCGTTAGGCGGCAATGTAAAATTCATATTCTCGAACAGCAGTTTATCGCCGAAGGCTTTTGCCACACCCTTCGCCTCGAGCACCGAATCCCCCAGTTTCGGGCCGTTGGGTATGAAAATTTCAAGTTTTGCTTCCCTCTTTTTAACATCCTCGTTCAACAGCCGGTCATACCCCTCGAGCCTGGCCCGGGATTTTGCCTGCCTTGCCCGGTGAGACATCCTCACCCACTCCAGCTCGCGCTCCAGCGTTTTCTGCCGCTTGCTTTCATGTTTCTGTTCCATTTTCAAACGGTTCGCTTTCTGTTCAAGCCAGGACGAGTAATTTCCTTTCCACGGTATTCCCTCGCCCCTGTCCAACTCAAGGATCCACCCTGCAACGTTATCCAGAAAATATCTGTCGTGCGTCACCGCGATAACGGTTCCCTTATACCTGTTCAGGTGCTGCTCCAGCCACTGCACCGACTCCGCATCCAAATGGTTGGTCGGCTCGTCAAGTAAAAGTATATCCGGCTCCGATAAGAGCAGCCTGCACAAAGCCGCGCGGCGCCTTTCCCCTCCCGAACAGTGCTTTATCAATTTATCTCCGTCCGGACAGCGCAGAGCGTCCATTGCCCGTTCCAGCATATTCTCCAGTTCCCAGCCGTTATGCTTTTCAATGAGCTCCTGAACATCACCCTGCTGCTGGAGCAGTTTTTCCATTGCATCATCATCCATCGGCTCGGCAAACTTCCCATTGATTTCTTCGTACTGCTTCAGCAAATCGATAACTTCCTTAACGCCTTCACGGACAATTTCCTTTACTGTCTTGTCATCATCCAACTTCGGTTCCTGGTCAAGCAGCCCCACGGAATAACCCGGTGAAAAAGCAACTTCACCGGCGGACAGCTCCTCCGTTCCGGCAATTATCTTAAGCAGCGTGGACTTTCCCGAACCGTTCAGGCCGAGCACGCCGATTTTCGCTCCATAAAAAAAGGACAGGTAAATCTCTTTCAGCACTTTCCGCTGAGGCGGATACGTCTTGCTGACCCCGACCATCGAAAAAATAACCTTTTTATCGTCTGTTGTCATAACGTTATACTCCTGTCATTTGCGGATTTTGTTTCCCTGTTAACATAGGGGCATTATACAAGTTTTAGCAGTGATTCTCAAAAGTTGCGCCGTGGGTCTCCGGCAGGCCTGAAACTGCAAGCAGTTTCGGAGCCGCCGCTATTCCCTAATCTTTACGGTAAACTCTCCCGCTTTCAAAGCTTTGAGTATCCTGACCAGAGATATGAGTTTAATATTCCGCCCTTTCTCAATTCTGGATATGTCGCCCTGAGGTATTCCCGTCAAATTTGATATATCTTTCTGGCTGAGTCCTTTTTTAATACGGATGGCCTTTATATTATTTCCTATATCAATAAGCGTTTGGGCAGGTTTGTCTTTCCGCCGGATTTTTGTCATCTCCTCGTAAATGGTCTCCCACCATGCTAAAAAATCAATAGCGTGGGCTGTTTTTTTCCAGTATCTTCTGATTCTGGGCCATGAATTTATGAAAACGGCCTTATCAACATAAGAAAAAATTTCCCTGGGATTATCACAGCGTGATAATAAAGTTGTTATCCTGGGAATATATTTCGGATTGTTCTCATCTTTTAAAATACCGGCCGTCTCTTTAATTGCCGTAGAACTTAAATCCCAGAAATATTTCTTGACGCTCATTCTATGACCCCCCTTATAAAACTTTTAATTTCATTATCTATGTATTTTACCGCGGCCTTTGAATCAAAGTTTTTATCATAAATATCCAAATCCAAAATATTTAATTTAAAGTCCTGTCTTGAAAAACTCCGGTACCACGCAATCATCCCCCGCTGTTGTTCACCCGGCATTTTTCTCAAAAAACGATGAAGCGGTATTATTTCTTTGGATAAACAAAATAAATCATATACATCCTTCTCCGCATTTCTGCCTGTTTGTTTTTCTCTCCCGAACTCGTCCAGCATCAGATATGTGCCGGCTATAGCCATAATTTTTTGATAATATATATGCTCAACATCATAAACCGGTATCCTGTTAAACCGCCTTATGGCGGGCTTGCTGAAAAACACATCTTCAATAAAATCAATTTTCAAAAACGCATCGGGTTTGATTTCCGCGATATAAAAACTGACATCCGCTTTGTTTTCCGTTTGGAACTCTTTATTAAATGAAATTTTTAATCCAATCTTTTTTTCGAATCTTTTTATAAGTTTTTTAATATCGCTCTTATCGTATCTAACGCTGAAAAAATCCAAATCATTTGAAAATCTGTGCTTTAAATAAAACAATTCTAATGCTGTTCCGCCGGCTAAGGCGAAATTATAATTGCTTAATGCAAATTCCTGCAAAATCTCCGCCTGAACCCTTCTTATTTCTTTCTGCATAATCAAATCCCCTTATATGTTTAAACATATACGTTATATATGTCTAAGCATATATTATCTTTAAAACAATTCTCTGTCAAGGACTGCTCAAAGAATTTCGGGTTAGGGTTTTGCGGCGGGAAACGGCGGCCAAAGCGAGTTCGGCGAGTTGCGAAGGACGAGCCGGACGAGCGTTACTTCAAAATTGTGTTACAATATGCCATAGTGAAACCTCCTCGTAGATTGATTTCTTTTCAAAACAATTCTACAATAACGAGGATGTTTTTGCTATATTTTTACCGGACAGAAGTGATATGGGAATAAGACTCAATGAATAGATCATATTACTCATCTTTGATACATAACTTTTTACATAGTGATCCAGATCAAATATATGGAATACTTTCGAAAAACAGTGAGTATCCTGTAGAAACCAGTCAAAGAGATGCGTGGATAGAGGAAATTAAAATTTTACAGAGTATATTAACTCTATATCAAGGAAACATATATTTTGAATATTCGATTCCGCGAATGGGCCGAAGGATAGATGTTGTTTTACTTATTGGCTCAGTAATCTTCGTGTTAGAATTTAAGGTAGGAGAAAGAGAATTTAACTCATATGCAATTGATCAGGTATGTGATTATGCTCTGGATTTAAAAAATTTTCATGAAGAAAGCCATAATCATTATATCGCTCCCATCCTAATTGCAACTGAAGCAGTCAGAGCGAATCCTATAATATCAGTAACACCACAAAACGATAAACTATTGTCCCCGATAAAATGCAATAAGGGACTATTAAAAAATGTTATCGAAGATGTTTTAACGTTTGCGGATGATGAAGATATAAATTCAGAGGATTGGGAAAAAGGTAGATATTGCCCAACCCCAACAATTATTGAAGCAGCGCGCGCATTATATAGCGGACACGCGGTAAGTGAGATATCTCGCAGTGATGCAAGCGCAATAAATCTTACAACGACTTCCAATGCTATATCAGAAATAATAAAAATATCAAAAGAAAATGCTCAAAAATCAATTTGCTTTTTAACAGGCGTACCCGGCGCCGGGAAAACCCTGGTAGGATTAAACATTGCAACACAACATATAGATAAAAACACAGATCTTTATAGTGTGTTCCTATCAGGAAATGGGCCACTTGTTGCAATTCTTAGGGAAGCTCTCGCGCGGGATAAAGTAAAGCGAGGAAAAGAACAGGGCAATAAAGTAAAAAAAGGCGAAGCTTTAAGTGAAGTAAAAATGTTTATTCAAAATGTTCATAATTTTAGGGATGATTGTCTGGTGGATAGCAAAAAACCTCCTATAGAACATGTTGCATTATTTGATGAAGCACAAAGGGCATGGGATTTAAGGCAGACAACTAATTTTATGAGTCGAAAAAAAGGGCTCAAAAATTTTAATATATCTGAACCGGAGTTTTTAATATCATGTTTGGATCGACATCCTGATTGGGCAGTGATAGTATGTTTGGTTGGAGGGGGACAAGAAATTAATACCGGCGAAGCGGGTATTAGTGAGTGGATAGAGTCTCTAGAGCGTTCATTTCAAGGTTGGAATATCTATGTATCTTCAAGACTTACTGATAGTGAATATACTGCTGGCGGTGCATTAGAAGAAATTAAAGGCAAAAGAAATGTGTCATTTAAGGATGAACTACACCTCTCAGTATCCTTAAGATCATTTAGGGCAGAAAATGTCTCTCTTTTAATAAAGCAGATTCTTGATATTGAAAAAGAAGGAGCCAAGGAAACATTAAAATCTATATCGGAAAAATACCCCACTGTATTAACGCGTGATACTAAAACAGCAAAACGCTGGCTTAAAGAACAGGCAAGGGGAACCGAACGTTATGGAATGATTGTCTCCTCCAATGCTGAAAGACTTAAGCCGCATGCTATTGATGTTAAATCTCCGATGGACCCGATCCACTGGTTTCTTGATGATAAAAGTGATGTAAGATCGTCCTACTATTTAGAGCAGGTCGCAACGGAATTCCATATCCAGGGATTAGAATTAGATTGGGCCTGTGTAACCTGGGACGCAGATTTTCGTTATGCTGAAGATGGCTGGATTCATAAAAACTTCCGGGGTCATAGATGGGTGAATGTAAAGCAAGAAGAAAGACAAAAATATTTAAAAAATGCATATAGGGTTTTATTAACCAGAGCCCGGCAGGGTATGGTGATAGTGGTTCCGGAGGGAGATTCTTCAGATCCAACTAGAAAGACGGAATATTATGACCCAACGTTTAATTATCTAAAGGATATAGGATTTAAGGTTATTTAATATGAATAATTTTCAGAGGAAGGGTTCTGTTAGCAATGCTCATGCGGGGAATGATTTTGAAAATAATGTCATGGATTTCTTTAGTCTAAATGGAATCAAATTAGAGAAAAACATACTTGTTAGTATTGGTATACAAGGACGCCGTAAAATACACAACTACGATTTAGGTAATATAAATAAAAATATTGTTGTTGAATGTAAATCACATACCTGGACAGAAACCGAAAAAGTGCCCAGCGCAAAAGTTACTACATGGGATCAGGCTATGTATTATTTTTTTATTGCTCCGAAAAAATACAGAAAGATATTTGTTGTATTGAAGTCCTGGAGTAATAAAAGAAAAGAAACTCTTTGTGATTATTATATGCGTTTAAAAGACCATCTAATTCCTGATGACGTGGAAATATGGGAATATGATGAAAAGAAATCAATTGCAGTAAGAAAAAAATAGAACAAAAATGTATTAAGAAAAATAAATTATTCCGGGTGGGATATTTTCTCGAACAAATTGAAATTGACGCGCCCGGAAGGGCGCGCGACGACAAAAGGGCTGGAGATAGGGAGAGCGTTTTGCGAGATGGCTCTCGACCCCCGACCTCGATCGCCAGCCCGCAAAAAATTTTTAAGGATTTTTTTTTGATAAAAATATATCTGATTTTCAGTTCGTTGGGTCAAGATGGCTGCGGGGGGAGGAATCGAACCTCCACGGACGGCTTCAAAGACCGTTGTCCTACCATTAGACTACCCCGCAATTAAAGTTATTTAAAAAGATTACCTGCGGATAATAGCCGACTCTTGTATTTTTTCTGATTAAGCGGACTCTGAAAGTTCCGGAGGCTCGGATAAGGGAGCGGCATCCGGCGGGGATTCCGGCTGCGCCGCAGCCGGTTGCTCTGCAACGGTTTTCTTAAATTCTCCGAGGACGGCGTCCTCAATCTTCTTCCTCATCTCCGGCGTGATGGGATGCGCAATGTCCTGGTGGGTCCCGTCCTTCTTTTTTCTCGACGGCATCGCAACAAACAAACCGTTTTTGCCCTCAATCACCCTCAAGTTGTGGATGACGAAACAACTGTCAAACGTAACAGTGGCATAACCCTTTAGTTTCGCTTCGTCCCGAAGAAAAATTCTAACGTCTGTAATCTCCATCTTCTTACCTCCCCGCCTTAGGCGGATCGCCGATGAGGCGACCTTATACCGTTGTATTGTCTTTGTTATTTTACAAAAACTCCGTAATTTGGCAAGAGGAATGTTTCCTGCAAAAGTTTTCTGCGTCTTTTCTCACACTAAAAATGCCGAAAACCGTCGAACCGCTGCCGCTCAAAAGCGCCTCGTCAGCGCCGTTTGCAAGAAGAATATTCTTTTTTTTCAGCAGATACGGTCTCAAATCAAACGCCGCATTTTCCAGAATATTGTAAAAAAGCAACCGGCTCCTCTTTTGCCTTTTTTGAAAAAGCGCCTGTCCCCTTTTTTTATCAAGTTGTCTATAAACCTTCCGCGTTGAAAGCGGATTCCCGAACCAGAGGACAACGAAACCAACAATTTTTTTACGGACGGGAAATATTCTTTCCCCTTTTCCCTCAATCCGGCAAAACGGGCCCGGGTGCAGGAACAGCGGAACGTCACTGCCGGTGGCGGCTCCTGCTTTCTGAAGTTCCCTGTCTTTCAAATTCAACCGCCACAACTTATTAATGCCCCTGATAACGGCGGCGGCATCGGAACTTCCTCCGCCGAGGCCCGAACCGGGCGGAATCCTTTTTTTAAGTTTTATTTCCACCCCTTTTGACGGAGCAAACTTCCTCATCGTCCGCGCCGCTTTCATACAGAGGTTTCCGGAACCCCGCGGAATTTTCCAGGGAGAGTCAACTTCCATTGAAATACCCCCCGCTTCGGTTAGAAACACCTCGTCAAAAAGAGAAATTTTCCCGGCCATGCTTAAAATTTCATGAAAACCGTCTTCCCGGGCGGGCGTTTCAACGTCAAGGAAAATATTAATTTTCGCGGGCGCCTTAATCCTCAGCATAAACAATATCCATAATTTCAATCTCCGCAAAACCCTTCTTAAAGAACAGCGATATACCCGCCAGACGCCCGTCTAAAGTCCGGACGGTCATTTTCTTCAGGGCATATTTGTTACGCGAGAAAAAAAATAATGCCTCATCTTCTTTCTCCGTAACATTTTTTAAAAAATCTGGCCCGCGGCCTTGAAGCCACGAAATCACAGCGACGGAAATTTCATCCAGACGGAAAGGCATTAAACCTTCGCCGAAACCGTTGCCCGGCACAAATTCGGTTTTTCCCGCTTTTTCACTCAGCGCGAAAGAAAAGCATCCCGCCGACTGCGACGAATTAAAATAACATTTCCCCATAAGGGAAAAATCATCTTGTCTGAAAAAATTTCTGACGGGTTTCCGCACCAGGCGCGGCGCGCAGGACATCAAAACGATAACCGCTAAAACGTAATTACTCGGCCGCTTCAATTTTCTTTTCCAGCGATTCTTTCCGTGCGCCGGTTTCCACCGCTTTAAGATATGCTTTTTTTGCCTCGCTCTTTTTTTCCAATTTCATAAGACAGTCGCCGAGATGCTCAAAAATCTCAGGGTCGGCAAATGTCTTGGCGGCGGCGCGGAGAAACTTCAGGGACTTTCTGTAATCCCCCATTTTATACTGTACCCAGCCGGCGGTATCAAGATAAGCTGCGTTGCCGGGTTCAATCCTCAGCGCCCTGTTTATATATTCTTCCGCCTTTTTTAGTTCGACGCCCTGCTCCGCCCAGCTGTAACTCATATAATTGAGCGCCCTGTGATTTGACGGGTCGAGTTTCAGGGCTTTTTCAAATTCGGCAGAAGCGGATTCCCTGTCCTTGAGGGAATCGAGGCAAACACCTTTCAGAAAATAACCGTCCGAATTCTCGCCGGAGACCTCCACGCATTTATCAAGACATTTTATCGCTTCGCGCCATTCCTCCGCTTCAATATAAATTCTCGCCAGAGAGTGGTAAACCGCCGCATTCTCCGGGTCGAGATTTACCGCTTTCTTAAAAAAATCTTCCGCCTTTTCTTTTTCCCCTAAATTAAGAAAAGCGAGGCCGAGATACATTTCGATTTCGGGAAAATCGTCTTTTATCAGATGGAATTTCATCAGAACGTCTCTCACTTTTTTCCAGTCGCCCCCTTTTTCATAGATGCCCGCAAGCGCAATCAGCGCCGGAAAATTATCCGGCTCTGTTTCAAGCGCTTTCTTATATACCTTCTCCGCCTCGTCGAGGTTGTCTATCTTCCGGTAAATTTGTCCTATCTTCAAAAGGGGGCTGATTGAATCCGGATTTATCCGGTAAATTGCCCGATACTGTTCAATCGTCTTAACCCATTTTTTCTGCCCCTCGTAAAAAGCGGCGAGAGTCAGCCGTATCATAGGATTTTGCGGGTCGTTTTTAACTGCGCGTTCAAAATATCCGCCGGCTGTCTGATACTTTTTATTTTTCATATAAAGTCTTCCTAGAGAAAAATTCACGTCCGCATCTTCCGGCCGCAGACGCACCGCTTTTTCGTAGAAATGAAAGGCTTTTTTTAAGTCATCCCTTATTTCGTAAACGCTTCCTGTGTAGTAAATCGCCGAAAAATTTCCGCCGTCCAGTTCCAATAGTTCCTGCGCCGTTTTAATTGTCTCATCGTAGTCACCCATATCAAAATAAACGGGAAGAATCTCTTCCTTCAGGAAAACGGAGGATTTATCAAGTTCGACCGCGCGTTCAAGTTCTGTCAGCCCTTCCAGATACTTGCCTTCCCTGAAATATCTCTCATACAGGAGATAATGAAAGGTTGAATTTCCCATCTCTTCGACGAGCGTTTCAGCGGCAAATAAGGTGGAGAGAGAAGCCGGCCCGCCGCGGGGGGAGTGAAGAGTAAAGAGTAACGTCAGTAAAACCAAAAATAAAAAGTTTTTTGCGCCGGCCATCATCCGCTCTTACCGCCCATTGCTTCTCCGACGGGATGAATTAACAGACCAGAAGGGAGTTTCGGCCAGAAATAAGTTGTTTTTTGTTTCAGGAGTTTTCCCGTCTTTAATACTCCGGTTATTACATCCCGCCCCAGTTCCGTCTTTCTGTCTTTCCCCGAAAGGAACAGACAGCCGCGGCTCCGGAAGTCCGTTACGTAAATTAAAAAATACCGGGCCTGCGGATTTTTCCCGTAATAATCCTTTGACACCTTCAGGCGATGATGCCCGTCGGCGATTACCATTTTTTTTCTCGCAAGGAAAAGAGAGATTTTTTTCCTGTATTCACAGGAAACCCTGAAAAGGGCTCCCCGTTCGCCCGGGGCGGAATACGAAAATGTTCTTTTTGAATTTTTCCTCGCATCTTTCAGCAATTTTTCAATTCCGCCGGTTAAAAGAAAAACCGGGGAAAAATTATAAGGAAGTTTCTCCAGTAAATTCAACCTGTCCCGCCTGTGGCTCGCGAACGTTTTTTCATGCGGGATAATCCGTTTTTCGTCCGTCGTCTTCCAGTCGAGACGGGCAACCACGCCGAGACGCTTAAAATTTTCTCCGCGGAATTTGAAACTCTGTTCCAAAAGAAAAATTCCTTCCTGTTCCTCGCGAAGTTTCCCCGACTTCATCCACCTCTCGTAAAATTCAGCGGCTCTCGTATAGTAATTTCTTCCGTCGTCGTCGGCGGAATATCTCCTGCCGAAAATGAGCCGGACAACATTGTATTTGCTCTTTTTGTAAAGTTCTTTCTGCATTCCGGGTGAAATCACATCGTAAGGAGGCGCCAAAAACCTGCTTTTATCTTTTCCGCCGGCGAATACAACCGGCTTAAACGGCAGGACCTTAACCATTTTTCAGCAGGTCAGGTGAAAACAGCCGGCGACTTTTTTCCCCTCGTTAAAATACCCGTTAAACAACTCAACCGCCGGCATTGTCGGACGTTCCAAAAATTCTATATTTTCCTCGCCGCACTTTCTTATCACATCCTCTCCCGTTTTCATAAGTCCGGGGTCGCCCTGTCCGGCAATAAGAACATCCGGCTTGAAATTGAAAACGACTTCTATGTCCACGCACGATAACCTGTGGCCCTCTTTTCTCCACCATGAAGGAATGACTTTATCGCCGAGGATAATCAAATCCGAATTATAAACTTTCCCTGAAATTTTGATTCTGCCGAATGAATAACTCTCTATCATTTTATTCTGCCATTTCCGAACGTGCCATCAAAAACTTTTGAACTTGCTACTTTTTATTTTTTGGTGGAGGTGGGGGGGATCGAACCCCCGGCCTCTTGCATGCCATGCAAGCGCTCTCCCAGCTGAGCTACACCCCCAAATATTAAAAAGGAAATATTATCTGACAAACACATACTCGGCAAACGCGTAAGATTCAGGGACAGGCAAACGATCCTCGATTAATCCTTTAATGTGTAATTCTATCGCTTTATACATATTTTTTTCCGCCTCACTTTTAGTTTTACCTGTGGCTACGCACCCGGGCAAATCAGGAGAATATGCAGAGTAATTACCCTTCGCTTTTTCAACAATAATAAGAAATCTATACATAAAATTTACCTCCTCCTTTTCAATTGCGCCTGTTTAAATATACTGTTTAATGTACCTGGAGCTAAATAATGGTTCAGATGACCGGCAATTGTAATCCTGCCGGACTTTACAGGATGCTTATACTGCCTATGACTGCCCTTGGTTCTCACTAAATACCACCCGTCAACTTCTATTATTTTAATGACTTTCCGAATTTTCATTCAGACACTCTCCCAGTTGAGCTACACCCCCTCAAATATCAAGAAAAGTAAAGATTCGGTTATTTGCCTGCCTTCTCTCTTCCTATCTTTATTTTCAGACCTTTTATTTCGGTCTGTAATTTCTTTATTTCAACGATAATTTTTCTGACTGCGCCGTCAGCAGGGGCATGTTTTTTGAAATATCCAAAAGATTGCTCTCCTAAAAGCCGGTAACTCCCCGCAAGGTCGTCCTGCAGTTTAATCAGTTCAACATTTTTCTTCTGGATGGAGGCCTGCTTTGAAATTTTCTGGCCAACGTCCTTCGTAAATTCCTTCGCTTTTTTATAAAAATCTCTCAGTTTATCATGCTTACATGCGCATTCCCCATACTCAAACTCATCGCCATTTTCCTCTTTCCGGTTTTTTTCAGCCATCATCCCCTCCCCCGAGTAATTTTATTATCTCGTTTTCAAAAAACGCTTCATCCCTCGCTCCGACAACACTCTTCGCAATCCGCCCTTCTCTGTCAATAAAAAATGTCGTGGGAATGCCCCGAATACCGCCGTAATTTTCCTGAATCTCTCCATCCGCAAATGCAATGGGGTAATTAACCCCTCTTTTTTCCGCAAAATCAACAACTGCTTTTCTGTCTCTGTCAACGGAAAGCCCGATAATTTCAAGGCCTCTTCCGTTATATTTACCGTACAGTTTTATAAACCCCGGAATTTCATAAACGCAGGGTCCGCACCACGTCGCCCAGAAATCAATTAACACAACCTTCCCTTTAAGCGAAGAAAGTTTTATCGTTCTTCCGTCGAGCGCCGAAACCGTAAAATCGGGAGCAGGAGAGACTGCCGCTTTTTCACTGCTTTCAGAAGCGCCCGCCTTTTCCCCGCCCCGGCAGCCGCTAAACAACAAAATTCCCAGAATAAAAATAAACTTCATCACACCCCCTGCTCAGGTAGATTATAAGAAAAAAGCAGTATTAAGGCAATTGCATTTAAAAAAGCCGCGAGATAACACACCTTGTACATTCCGAGAACAGGAAGCAGAAAAGTTCCGACGGCAAACGCCCCTGCCGATGCTCCTATCAGGTCAAAGGCATACGCTTTACCCGCGAGCCGCCCCGTTTTTTCCGGACCGCTTAAAATCCTGCATGCAAGAGGAAATTGAAAGCCCCCCGCAAAACCGGTAAGCAGCGGTAGAATAAAATAAAAAAATTTCGCCGTAAGAAACGAAAAAAAACTGTTCTGAGAACCTGAAAAAAACGCAATGAACAAAACCATAATCAAAGGGAACAAACAAATTACCGCTTGAGTCCCGACGAACACGGGAAAAATGTTCTTTATCCTGCGGACAGACCTCACCGCGGCAAAACCGCCGAAAGCCATACCCATCATAAAAGATGTCAGGATAATACCCAGTTTGTAAAAGAGGAACCCGTAAATCACCTGAAACGAAATCAGAACGACCATCTGTAAAACAATTTCCGAAAATCCGGCCGTCATAACGGTAAGGAGCACGGCACTCTCTTTCTTTCTGCTGAAAAAACGGAAAAGCAGCATCAGGAAAAGACCCGCTCCCGCAAAGGTCATAAATCCCGCGGAGGAAATCTTCATAAGAACGTTCTTCAGAAACGGGTTCCTCAAGCGGCTCGACCAGAATACAAAATTGTAATAATACGCTGCCGGACGGAAATCGCGGTTCGCGGAAACGCCCGCGCGCCTGTCCAGAACATCTTCCATCCATTTGATTCTTTCGCCGCTCATTTTTGAAGAAAGATAATAATCCCGGACAAACTTTAAATTCAGTTTTCTCTCCCGTGCAACCGCGAGAAGTTTCCTGTAATCGCAGGTCAGCGCCCCTCCGTCGGAAGACAGAAAATAAGCCGTAAAACCGGGGATAATCCTGACGTCCTTAAAAACATTCCCAAGCGACTTGCGTATGGATGAGAGAAATTCCGCGAGGGGCGGACTGATGTAATCTTCGGAGGATGAAAGGCCGAAAGACAAAATTCCTTTATCATTCAAAATTTTTTTGACCTCGCCGAAAAACTCAACGGTGTAAAACCTGTTTACCTGCGCCGAAAGAGGAGACCCGACGCTGACAATCACGCAGTCATATTTTTCCCGGGTGTTTTTTACAAAAAATCTTCCGTCGGTATTTTTTACGCTGACCTTATTTTCATGAAGAACGCCGAGCGGAAGACACTTTCGCGCCTCCTCAATCACGAGAGGGTCAAGTTCAACGTAGACCACCTTTTCAACCGGATGCTTCAAAACCTCTTGCAGCAGGCCGGCGACACCGCCGCCGATTAAAAGAACTTTCCCGGGCGCGGGATGCTCAAGAAGAGCAAAATGAACCGCCTCTTCCGCAGCGCAAAAATCTCCTGTGGTATAAAGCCGGGTGCCGTCGTAGAAAAACGAAATTTGACCGTCCCTTTTGACAGAAGTTACATTACCGTAAATCGAATTTTTTGAGGAAATTAATTCATAGCCCCTGTACGATGCCTCCACGGACTTCTTATCAATCTTATTCCACACGCCCGTAAACAGCAAAAAAGCATTCAAAACAAAAACCGCAGCCGCAAGCGCTACGATAAGTTTGTTTTTCTTTTCAGCCGGGAAAAACCCGGAGGCGCCGAACAGAAGATTCAGGGAACCAATGCCCGATGCAATCTGAACCGAAGAAAACCACCTTATCAAAACAAAACTGGCAAGAAGCCCGCCCGCAGCAGCCCCCGCGGCTTCCAGATAGTAAACTTTCCCGATTTTTTCGGATGACTCGCCGCAGGCGTCCGCCGCGCAGCACAGAGAAAACATAAAACCGAAAACGACGCACGCCGGCGCAAGAACGGCGCCGACCGCCGGAATCATCAAAGTAAAAGAAACAGTTTCCCCCGTCGCTATGTTTAAAATCGGTTTTATCCATCTTATAAGCAGAACTTCCAGAGGGATAAGAATAAACAGAAAAAACTGGCAGGCAGAGAGAAATCTTCTCCTGTCCCTGAGAGCGTCCGAAAATTTTCCGAGAAACCGGGCGCCGGCGGCAACCCACAGAAACCAGAAAGCGAGAACAACCCCCATTGAGACCTCATTGCCCGAAAAGGCAATAAGAAATTCTCTTACAAAAACAATCTGGGAGATCATCGCCGAAAAGCCAAGAAGAAACGCCGAAGTTTTTATAGAACCCATTTCGTACCCATCACGACCATCAGCAGACCGCAGACAATTCTGAAAATCCGTTTGCTTTTTTCATTTAACATTTTCGGTAAAAAGCCCGTCAGAACGCCCGAGGCGGCGGAAAGAGCAATCAGACCCGAGACAAAAAGCCCCGACCCAAAGAAAAACGCGTAAAAAATCCCGTCTAAAACCGACTTCGACATAAGCGCTATCTCGGCAAAAAGAGCGATAAAAGGCGGGCAGGGAGCGAGCCCTATAAAAAAACCGAGCAGAAAAACTCCGCCCGAGGCGGCTTTTTCGGCAAAGCCGGCACAGAAAAAAGACCTCTTGCCGAAAAGAACGGAAAAACCAAGGAGAATAATAAGCGCGCCGCCCAGCGGCCTAAGATATGAAACCGTTTTGGAATTCAGAAAAACATTTAAAAACCGCGCTGAAACGCCGGCAAGAAATCCGAAAAAAATTGCCGCCGCAAGACGTCCCGAAAGAAAAAGGAGTATCTCCGTAAAAATTTCGCGGGGCTTTTTTCCCGTTCCGGAAACATAAGCGGTTACAACAGGAACGCAGGTAAAAAGACAGGGACCTGTCATTCCCAGACTGAATCCTATGCCGAATAACTGAAGGAAAGTGATAACTGTGGAATTCACAAATAAAGCACAAAGCGTGAAGCAAAGTTTTTCACTTCCCTGATTTCGGTTTATTGCGTTTAATGATTTCCGGTTTCTTTTTTAATTCCCAGAGCCCCTCAATTTTGCAGGAGCAGTTGGGGCAACTGTTGTCCTTTATGCTGTTTTGCAGAATTTTATAACCGATTCTTCCGACAAGAAGTTCCCCGCATTTCGGGCAGTATGTGTTCTCGGCGGAATGGCCGGGGATGTTGCCGATGTAAACATATTTTAATCCCGTCTGCAGGGCTATTTTCCTGGCATTTTCAAGCGTTTTGACGGGTGTAGGCGGAAGATTTTCCAGTTTGAAGGCCGGGTGAAAACGGCCGAAATGAACGGGCGTGTCGGCGCCAAGGTTACTTTTAATCCACTCGCACATATTTTTTATTTCCTGCGGTTTATCGTTAACGCCGGGTATAATTAAATTTGTTATCTCAAGCCAGACCCCCGCTTCTTTAATGGCTTTAAGCGTTTCCAGAACCGGCTTAAGTTCGGCAAGCAGCCCCATTTCCTGATAAAAATCTCTGTTGAAACCTTTGAGGTCAATGTTTACGGCATCCATATATTTCAACAATTCTTTCAGCGGCTGCGGATTTATATAGCCGCAGGAATGCATTGCGTTTTTGAGCCCCTTCTTTTTTGCGAGTTTACAAATATCCAGCATATATTCGTAAAAAACCGTCGGCTCCGTGTAGGTATAAACAACAAAATCACATTTATTTTCTATTGCTCCCCTGACAATATCTTCCGGACTTACGAACTGCCCGCTTACTTCTCCCGGGTCCGACTGCGAAATCTGCCAGTTCTGACAGAACTTGCATCTCATGTTGCAACCTGCCGTTGCGATGGAAAAAGCAGGGGCGCCCGGGGTCACGTGAAAAAACGGTTTTTTTTCTATCGGGTCAACGTGAACGGCAACGGGTCTGCCGTATGTAAGTGTGAAAAGTTTTCCGCCTTTGTTTACTCTCGCCGTACAAACGCCTCTTTGACCGTCCTGCAGAATACATTTCCTCGGACAGAGTTCGCACCGGACAATTTTGTCTTCCGCTGCCCGCCAGTACCGCGCGGGATAAAGTGACGGTTCCTTTTTTGCCGCCGTTAGAAAAAAGAGCAACGGAATAAAAACAAGTAAAATGCTTCTGAATTTTCTCATCATCACGACATCAAAGGTGTGAAAATGACCGTTGTCTGACGGGGCTGTTTTTCAGCGAACAGTTCTTGGCAAGCGGGGCTGTGTGAGCGAGGAGTTTTTCCCGTGCCCGCAGCGAACCCAGAGCGAACCTTCTTACGTGAGCGTCCCCGCTGGCAAAACTGCGAGCGTCCCCCGGAAGGCAACGTCATTTTCAAACACATACAAAGGTTAATCATACGAGGCGCCTTTCACTTTTTCCACGAATCTACTCGCGGAAAAAGCCGCGGCGGCGCCGTCGCCGGCGGCAGTCGCCACCTGAAAAAGTTTTTTGTCGGTGCAGTCCCCGCAGGCAAAAATGCCTTTGCAGGAAGTTTCCATTTCCCTGTTAACGACAATGCGTCCTTTTTCATTCGTATCCGCAAGACCTTTGACGATACCGGTCTCCGGAATATAGCCGATAAAAACAAAAACACCGTCGCACTTTATGACGGATGTTTCGCCCGTTTTCAGGTTTCCGACCGAAATTTCCCCGACTGATTCTTTGCCCGATATTTCTCCGGGAACAGAATTCCACACAAATTCTATTTTGGGATTCTCTGCCGCGCGGCCGCTGATGATTTTCGCCGCACGCAAACGGTCGCGGCGGTGAATCAAATAAACTTTCCCGGCGAACTTTGCCAGGAATATCGCTTCCTCCGCCGCCGCATCGCCACCGCCGACCACGGCAACGGTCTTATCTCTGTAAAACGGCGCGTCGCACGTGGCGCAGTAAGACACGCCCCGGCCCGTAAATTCCTTCTCGCCCGGAATATTGAGTTTTCCCGGAACCGCGCCGGAGGCGGCGATTACCGCCAGAGCCCCGTAATTTCCGCCGGAACTTACGATATCAAAGCGGCTGCCGTTTTTTTCTATCTTTTCGGCTGTTTCAGTTTTGATTTCGGCGCCGAAACGGCGCGCCTGCTTTTCGAACAAACTCAGAAGTTCAGCGCCGTTTATCCCGTCGGGAAAACCCGGATAATTTTCTATCCTGTCAGTCAGCGCCGCCTGGCCTCCTATGAAACTTTTCTCCAGAATCAGCGTCTTCATGCCCGCTCTCGCGCAGTAAATCCCCGCGGTGAGACCTGCGGGCCCGCCGCCGATGATTATAACATCATACATCTTTGCCCTCCGCTTTGAAAAAAACTTTTCCGAGATGATGAAGAGAACGAATCTTTCTCCTTTCAAGCAGGGGCCTTATATACTTGTTTACCTCGCTTATGTGAAGACCCAAAATTACGGAAATATCCTCCGCCGTAACCGGCCTCCTCCTGACTGTATTAAAAATTTTTTCGGAAATATTTCCGGGCGCTGTTTTTTCCCTTCTTTTCCTGCTGAATTCCGTGATTATCTCCGCTTTCAGCGGCTTAAAAAATTTCGCAATATTTACAAGGGTCATTACGGTCGCGGATGCCACCCACGGCTCCGTGCCCGGACGGGCTAAACTATTGAGCTGTATTTTGTCGGGGTTTATATCCTTTAAAATTCTCTTCATCTTTTTCAGTTCTCCGGGCGTATCGTTTAACCCGGGAACAATAAAAATTTCAAGCCAAATTTTGCCGTTATATCCCGCCCTGAAGTCGGCGATTCCGCCGATTATCTTCGCGATTTTAAGCGAAGGAGCCGGACGGTTGATTTTCCCGAATACATTTTCAGACACCGCATCCAGCGACGGTATAACAATGTCCGCAGCGCTTAACGCTTTCCTGACCGGTTTCCTGAAAAGAAGGGAACCGTTCGTAATAACCGCTATCGGATATTCCCCGTGCTTTTTTTTTAAGAAGGAAATAATTTTCTCGATGCCGGGGTGAAGAGTGGGCTCCCCCGACCCCGAAAAAGTCACATAATCCAGTTCCGGTTTTTTCGATAAAAAATCTTCAAGTTCTTTTATAACTTCCCCCGCGGGAACAAAAGCTCTCCGCCCGGACGTCAGGGCGGTGGTTCTGCCGCACTCGCAGTAAACACAGTCAAACGTGCAGGTCTTGAAAGGGATGAGGTCAACGCCGAGCGAAACGCCGAGACGACGCGATGGAACAGGCCCGAAAAGATGTTTGTATTTCATCTTCTTCCTAAAAGATATATTTTATTCCCGTGATATTCAAAGGATTTTTTTAGAGTAAAAAAAGAACTTTTTAACAAAGCATCTTCTATATCCTGAAAGCCGAGAATCGGCAAAAAGACAAAATAGTCAAATCCGCCCTTTACAAAATAGTCCTCAACGCATTCAGGGGTTATTTTTTCCGGCATTCTCCTGTCCCATGCGACCCTGCCGGACAGACCGTATTTCGCCAGATAGAAATGGCTCGGTTCCCCCTCCGCCGGAGCGTAAATTTTCAACGGTCCGCCCTGAACGGTCTTAAGATACAAACCAAGCCGGTGATAGGGAAATACATCTTCAAACCGGTTATAAACGGTTTTCCGCTGGAACGGATTTTTTGCAAACACGCTCTGATAAAACGAACCCGCAATAAAAAGCGACGCAACAGCATAAAATAAGATTTTCCTGCCTGCGCCCTTCAGCAGGCACAAACCCGAGACCATAAAATAAAAGATACTTAAATAAAACGGCTGAGCATGTCTGATATATCCATTCGCTCCTGTTTGAGAAATCATACTATAATAACAGACAAACAAAATAATAAAAAAAATATCCCCCCTGAAAAATTTCTTTTTCAAAGTTAAAAAAAATCCGGCAGCAGCAATGAAACAGATGGGTAAACCCAGCGTCAGGACAATCTGCCCGAAATTGATAAAAAAATCCCTCCATGGGAATAAAAGACTGGCATCTCTGACGCCGGTCAAACCGCTCACTATCATAAACGGAATCCCGCAAATAGCAGCCATAAGGTAGTAAAAAATTATCTTCCGCTTAAAATTTCTGCTGCGTACAGGATAAATCAAAAGATAAATTATAGAAATTCCAAAAAAACCTAAAAGCAGTCGTTTGTACAGCAGCCCCGCCCCGAGCATGAGAGATAACTTAACCAGATCCGTTTCATCCTCAAATATGCAGGCTTTCAGGAAATAATAAGAACCCGCCGCATAAAAAAAGACAACACCGCAGGCAAGAAGAGAAGAATTTGAAAAATGAAAAAAAGTCGGGAAAAGCAAAAAACTGATAAAAATAATCTTCTCCGGAACACTGGAGTAAAAGAGTTTAAGCGTTCGGATAATATACATCGCTGCTAAAATCAGAAAAATAAACTGAATAACTCTCGGGACAAACTCCTGCACCCCGAAAAGAAGGTAGCCGGTTAAATATAACACTTTTGCCAGAGGCGGATACCGGAGGATTGTTTCCCACCGCCCGAGATATCCGACCAAATTAAATCTATTCAACAGAAAAAAATAAGCATTGCCCAGTGCAAAAACTGTAATTGCCGTCAAGACTCTGCAGGAGATTCTGTAAACGGGAGGGCCGCACCGTTTCCTGTATCTCAAAAAAACGATGAGAAACAACAAAAGAATAATCAGCCACCCTGCCAATCGCACATAACATATATCTACGTACTCCGAAAGTTTTGATAACGCATAAGCAGCAGGTCCAGCATGGGACTGATGATCACCTCCCGTTGGTATTGGAAGAAACCAGAACGGCAGGTGAAAAATCACAGCAATCGCAATAACCGGATAAAATTCTTTTTTCCTGATAAGTTTTACCGAAACTGGAATTTTTATATGAGAAAGTTTTTTAAAGACCATAAAGAAAATTGAAATAAACACAAACAAATTGAATAAAATCGTACGGCTAACAATAGATATTCCTGGAATATACCACACAGGATAAAGACAGTAACTCAAGAAAAAAATAATAAAAAGAATAAAGCCGAGAGATGTTTCATATTTTGCACTTTTGACACCATTGCCGTTTGCAAAACTCTTATGTTCTCGCATAAATGAGTAACGAGCCGGAAATCTCCCTGACCACAGGAATATGCTCAGCAACAAAGCCCAATTTTTCTGCAAAATTTATCACAGCCGCAGGCAACCAGGGATGAACAAAATCAAAAGGTTTTACACGAACACTTTTAAATCCGCATTTAAGAAAAATACTGTGAATCTGCCACTTAAAAAAAGCGTTTTCTCCAGGGCTGTCTCCCAGTAACCTCTTCAGCGGCTTGAAGTTTTTTTGAATAAATATCTGCGGATTCATCATGTTCGGTTCGCTAAAAACTACCTTACCGCCTTTTTTCAAAACCCTCTTAATCTCAGGCAATGCATACTTTACATCAAGATGATGGAGAATGGAACTCCCAATTACAGAATCAAAACTGCCGTCAGGAAAAGTCATGTCTTCCGCATCCTCGACACAAAAACTCACATTGGACTTTTTTACTCTTTCTCGAGATTTCTCTATTAAATCCGCTGAAATATCAATGGCCGTAATTTCCGCTCCTGTGAGCGATATTCCCTCAGTAAAAACCCCCGTTCCGCAACCGATTTCCAAAATCCTCTTGCCGCGCAAGATATCCCCGTAATCAATGAAGAAACGGGCTCTCCTGGCAACCCTTTTCTTCCCTGCTGGCGTTCGCCAACCCCATATAAATTCGGCATCAGAGACAATCTTTCTGCCGTGTTTAATTTCCTGCTCTTTCTTTTCTACATCCATACAACTTAAATTTTTTAAAAGCTATCCAGCTCATCTTAAGGAGAAGCCAGCCGTGCGTAAACCTGCTTATTTTGGTTGTGCCGTATTTCCTTGCCCTGTATCTTACGGGCATTTCAACAATCTTCAGTTTCAGCCGGGCAGCTCCGAACAGCAGGTCAAAATCCCCGAAAGGGTCAAAATCCCCGAAAAACTTCCTTCCCGCTTTTATCCGCTCGTAATCTTTCTTAAACAAAACCTTTGTCCCGCACAAAGTATCGTTTATCTTCTGTCCCAGAAACCACGTAAAAAGATAACTGAAAAACTTATTCCCGATATAATTCAGGAATCTCATCGCCTGCTCTTCCATCGGATAGACAAGGCGTGTTCCGTTTATGAATTCTCCTTTTCCCTCAGCAATCGCAAAATAAAATTTCATCAGGTCTTCGGGAGGAACCGTTAAATCAGCATCCAGAATCATAAAGATTTCTCCCGTCGCAGCGTCGAAACCCTTCCTTACCGCATCACCTTTCCCCGTGCCGGTTCCCTGATGTATCAACTTAATTTTTTTGCGCGGATATTTTTGAATCATTTCATTGATTTTTTCAATAGTTCCGTCTGTCGAATTGCCATCAATAAATATCAGTTCCGTGCTCCTGCCCATTTCGGGGGTTCCGGTTACCGCCTCTTCAATGTTTTCCACTTCATTCCTGCATGGAATTATCACCGAACAGGAATAATCGTTCCGGACAGGGGGCTTTGGTTTTTTTTGAGCTATTACAAATGTAATCAAACACAATCTCCTTATAAAAGGAATCCGGGCAATATGCCTGTTTACAAAATTTGAAATAAACGGCACATAAACCGGTAAAAGAAATTTATATCCCTTGCTTATTACGTCAAAATCATTCAGGTGCAGTAAATTTTCAATATCATCAATAGAAAGCCAGTTCTGATAGGGCTGTTTCATCTTGAGGCGCAGTTTTTCCGCCAGCTGGATGACCGGTTCCCATAGTTGATTGTAGTAAGTGCTTATTATCCGCGTATCCGGAGAGGATAGTTTTTGAAGATTCCTTGCGCTCTGCCAGACGTCGGATAGATGCCCTATTAAATCCTGCATAATTACAAAATCAAATTTCCCGGCAAGCGACAAATCCTCTATATCATCAACATAAAATTTCAGGCGCGGATACTTGCTTTTTGCTATTCTTACCATTTCTTCGCTGATATCAATTCCGGTTCCGTTTTTCGGGCTTAACTTTGCAATCACGTCGCCCGTACCGCTGCCGATTTCCAGAACGGAACTGTTTTTCGGAATAATAGATGGAAAAAAACTTTCAAGTTCTCTGTGATAATATCTGTTCCTCTCCCGCCAGTAGTCCCTTTCCGGAGCTGTCGAATTAAAATACGCTGTTATTTTCGATTTTTCCATGCTTTTAAAAACATATTATTTTTCTTAACAGTGAATTATTCCGTTGATTCTGCGCACAACCTGATGCCCAGTTTTTCCCCCAGCCGGAACACCGTGTAACTTGCAAAAATGATTATGAACGGGTCAATCGGCACCCTGTATCTTACTGCTGAAAAAAACATCATGTGAACAAAACTGAAAGTGGCAAAGAGAAAAATCAAAATTACCGTTTTTCGCCAATGCCTTTTGAATGACAGAATTATCCCCAGCCATCCAAACGGCAAAATCCATCCGGATGTGAGTTTTGCCACTAACTTATTTCTCTTCGGCGCAATTTTAGGCCACAGACGCCAGAAATGGAATAATCTCATCCTCATAAGTTTCAGATAATTTCCCGGACTGCTCAGAATAAACGCCCACGCCTCTCTTTTAAACTGTTTATCCGCTTCTATCCTCCCGAGTTTTTCAATTTCCTTTTTCCTCAGTTCCGGCCAATGCTGAAAATTTTGGTTCCAGTAGTCCTCTTTAATATTCTGCGCGGGAACCGTCTCAAGTTTGATTGATTCGGGATTATTTGACAACCAGAAACTTGCTCCCCCTGTGCTGACCAATGTAAAATGCCCGTAGTAAAGACAATTCCTGATCGACCATGGGAGAATCGTAAGAAACGCAACCGCAAAAATTGAGGCGGCAATCTTAATTTTCTTAAGAAATGTTTCTTTGCTCCTGATAAATATCCACAAAAAAACGAAAGCAAAAAACGGCGGGAAAGAACCCTTTGTAAGAGAAGTCAGCCCGAGCGCAACGCCGCAGAAGATACGGGTTTTTAACGAGTCCTTTTCAAGATTCAGAAGAAGAGTATACACGGATAAAGAAATAAAAAAAGTGTATAATGTCTCCGCAAGAATATCCCCTGTGAAAAAAATAAAATACGGGTAAAAGGCAAAAATTAAACCTGAAAGAAAACCTATTCTTTTATTAAATATTTTTTTTCCCGTAATAAACATCAAACCCGCATTAAAAGCGCTGACTATTGCCTGAACGATTCTTACGGCAAGAACGCTGTAACCCAAAATTCCGTAAACGAACACGAGGAAAAATACATAAACCGGCGATCTCCATGCATCCCCGAAACCCTTCCCCGCTAAAATACCGGCGGCTATATCTCTCCATTCCCAGCTGTCCGAAGCGAGATGCGCCGGCGAAAGAGGGATAACATAGGCAAGCCTTGCTAAAAGAGAAATTATAAAAATAAAGAAAAATATTTTTTTTGTTCTCATTTTTTAAGAACCTCTTCTAAATTTTCAATTACATAGTCCTGTTCTTTTTCGCTCATCTGCGGGAAAAGCGGCAGAAGTATCGTGGAGCGCGCGCATTCTTCGGTTACGGGCAGAGAAATCTTTCCGAATTTTTTTCTGTAGAACGGTTCAAGATGAATCGCCATTACGCCCGGCCTCGTTGCAATTCCTTTTTTCTGCATTTCCTGAATAACCTGTTTTTGCGATTTCGGGGAATTTTTCTTCAGACGGACAATATAGGACTGGAAATTGGGCTCTGCGTAGCCGGGGACATACGGCACATCAAGGCAATCTATTTTTCCCAATCTCCCGCTGTATCTTCCGGCGAGTTTTCTTCTCATCCGAAGAATACGGGGAAGTTTCTCCATCTGCACAATCCCCACGGCGGCCTCCAGGTCGCTCATTCTGTAATTATATCCGAGAACTTTGTATTTTTCAAACAGGACTTTCTTTGCGGAGTGCCTTGCAAGGTCGGAAATTGACGCCCCGTGAGACCTGATTATTTTTGCTTTATCACTTACGCTTTTGCTATTCGTTGTAATTACCCCGCCTTCGCCTGTGGTTATAACTTTCCTCGGATGAAAACTAAAACAGGAAATCCCGCTTCCGGCGCCGATTTTTCTGCCTTTGTATTCCGAACCTATTGCGCAGGCGGCATCTTCAATAACTTTTAGATTATACTTCTCCGCTAACTTCAAAATTAAGTCCATATCCGCCGGAAGTCCGAGTTGATGAACGGGCATAATTACTCTCGTTCTTTTTGTAATTGCTTTTTCTATTTTCTCCGGAGCAATGTTATATGTCTTTTCATCAATATCAACAAAAACCGGCCTTGCTCCCGTATGTAAAACGCTGTTTGCTGTGGCAATAAACGAGAAAGACGGAACAATAACCTCATCTCCCTCACCAACGCCCGAAAGAATCAACGCCGTATGAAGAGCGGATGTGCAGGAATTGAAAGCGACTGCATATTTTGAACCCACGAAGCCTGCGACCATTTTCTCAAATTTTTCGGACTGCGGGCCCTGGGCGAGCCAGCCGCTCCTTAAAACTTTCACAACCTCTTTTTCTTCATCCCCTGTTATGTACGGTTTTGTAATCGGTACAATCATTTTTTTAATTCCGATGCCCTCCAGTCCATCAACGCTTTAAGCCCCTCTTTTAAACCGACCCTGCTTTTAAAATCCAGAAGTTTCTCCGCTTTTTTTGTGGATGACTTCCTTCTATTCACCAGATTTATATCTTTACCCTTATGAATTATTTTTTCATTTGAGCCGGTAAGTTCAATCAAAACTTCCGCCAGCTGATTCGCCGAGGTCTCTCTGCCGGTGCCGATATTGAAAACACCGCTCTCCACCCTGCTTTTAAGAGCAAGAATGTTTGCCCGCGCAACATCCCCGACATATATCAAATCCATTGTCTGCATTCCGTCGCCGAAAACCGTTATCGGTTTGCCGGCATCAATGCAGTCAAGCCATTTCGGTATCACCTGCGTAAAAGCGCCTTTAACGTCCTGCCTCGGTCCGAAAACATTGAAGTATCTTAGTGCAACGTATTTCAAACCGTACATTTTGTGAAAGACCTCACAGAACTGCTCGCCGGCAACCTTGCTCGCCCCGTATGCTGAATTTGTGTTAAAAGGATGCTCTTCGTCGACAGGAAAATATAAAGGGTCCCCGAAGACAGACGCCGAGGAGGAAAATATCAACTTTTTAACATTGTTTTGAACAGCCGCCTCAAGAACATTGTAAGACCCCGCCACATTTACATCCAGGGCCAGCCGCGGTTCTTTCAGGCACTGGAGAAGCCAGGCGGATGCAAGATGAAAAACATAATCCATTCCCTTCATTCCCCTCTTCATTTTTTTTACGTCCCTTATATCCCCTCTGATAACCTTAACTCTCCCTGCCGCCTTTGCGGTGCGGAGATTTTCAATTTTGCCCCTGACAAAGTTATCGTAAATAAA